>JAGXGG010000050.1 GCA_024636855.1 Ignavibacteriota bacterium
CAAATCGGACTCATTTATAATCTAAAGCTCAAAAGAGAAGATGCTGAACCCGGACGATTTGAATGGGACAACATTTTTGACATGGCAGAAGATTACCACAGATACAAACGCAAACACAATTGCTTTGATTTCGACGATATGCTTTTAGACGCCATAAAAATATTAAAGAAAAATCCCACCTTATTGGATTCCATCAGGGAACGTTATGCGTTTGTCCAAGTGGATGAGGCACAAGACACCTCAAAACTTCAATACGAACTCATAGAACTTATTGCAGGTGAACATGGCAACTTGTTTCTTGTAGCAGATGATGATCAATCCATCTATTCATTTAATCTTATACTAAATTGAATGAAGAAAATAAGAAACGTTTAAATATAAGTCATAACTTTTTTCTACGTTACTAAAATTTTATTTTTAGAAAGAAAATACATTTTATACAGCAGATTTTAGATCTATAATCTCTATTTGCATATACTACAATTATTTAGAAATGCTTTCGAGTTTAAACTCACAGTTATATAAAAGTTTTTAATATATATATAAGATAAAAATGGAAGATATAATTAAAAGAAGATAGATGGACTTTTCAATATTAAAGTCCCTCTATCTTTTTATTAATAATTGAAACGCTTGTATGTTAAGAATAATGGCTAATTTGGAAAGTGTATCTATAGAAGGGCTTTTTATTTTTCTCTCAAGTTGACTAATGTAAGTTCTATGTAAGTCAGCCTTTTGCGATAGTTCTTCTTGAGTAAGACCTAATGATTTTCTGTAAAAAATTAAATTATCTGCAAAAACTTGTCTAATATCATCCATAAGAGCCTCCTCTCTAATATTATGCTAATATGAACACTATTAGTCTACAGACTATAGTATTCACAGGATGATATATGTAAATTTTAAAACGCTATTATAATTATCCTTTCTATTTTTTTAATAAAATTCTATACATCAACAAAATATGTTTTGAAATAAAATGAAGACTATAGTATTCTTTTAATGTAATAATATTTTCTTTGAGGAGGTAACTGACTTGCATACTAAAGTAATCGAGTACATTAACCAGTCCTATTGTGATTTTTTTACACCGAAAGTTAAAGATAGTATAGAGAGTACGGTTACTTTATATTGTCCAGATTTGCTACATGATTTCATCTCTGATAAGTTAAATTCAATGTACTTAAATCATTTTGAAATTGTTGCAATCATTCAAAATAATTTGACACCTTCTGAAGATAATTCGTTTAATTTTGATGGTTTATATTCAATTAAGACAAAACATGGGCGAATTTTTTTAGAATTTACTACATTAACATTTAAAGTGAAATCAAGTAAAAATTTATCTACAACTGATTTGATCGATATTCTCACTGAAGATTTAAATGATATAGGCTTTAAGGGTGTTCTAGTTTGTTCAACTAATTGTGACAATCGAATCTTTATCGGAGTTGAATATGAGTTTAACAACGTTAACGAATTTGAATCTATCATCAGAGATGCATTGAAAGAAATTACAGATGATTATATACACACTGTTCGAATACCAGAAATTTTTGCTGTTCAAATTTACACAAAAAAACAAATATTTATTATGACCCCTTTTAATGGTTGCTATTCAAAAGACACTATAATTTTATTTTTAAAGAAATCTTTACTCTATTAGATAATTCATAATATATTTTTATGTATGAAATAGTTTATCTTTGACAAACAATCAGCATTAGATTTCCCGTATAAAGAGCATGATGCTTTAAAGTGAATCAATTGATGTTTAATTGCGTATTTGCTGTTGCACCAGCCACGTAATAATCAAATTTCAGGTGTAGTTGTTTATTAGTACCGTGCTTTATATAATTTCTAATAATATGAAGGCACCCAATTTGGGGTGCCTTCATAAATATTTCATATGTCGATATTCTACAATACATATTTAATATATTAAACCAATTTGTATGGTTGATCTAATTATAATTCTGATATGCAAATCACACTATTGTATGTTTCATACTAAATGGTTTACCAATTTTATCACATAACTTATTGAACTCTGCTTCTCTCATTTCTAACTGTGCACCATCAGAAAAAGGTATAAAGTAACTAATACTTTCAATATCTGGTATTCTTCTACTCCAATTGGTATATCTCAATACAACTTCTCCATTTTGGTTTACACCTATAATTCCTCCATCATTATGTTTTATTTCAATACCTAATAAACTTAATATACTTCCTTTTACACCTAGATATCGCCTCTGAAAATAAGAGAGATTCATATCGCCGATAGGGAGTAGGTTAGTAGTAATTATTGTTCTAAAATTATTAATGGCTGAAAGAGGGCGAGGGGCATAATTCTCATCACCTAAAGTGTATGAACTATTATAGTTATCAAAAGAGTTTGTTTCCTCATCTACTTCTCCAAACACAACATATCCAATCTTAACCTGAAATTTATTATTGTCGTAGTAATCACCTCTTCGAATTCTTGACTCATAAAATCTACTAAAGAACCCAATTCTCATCCAACCGTTATTACTAACAACTTCTTCAGATAGATCTAATTTATCAAATGACAAATCTGCTGGTTCAATTCGTATAGACTTCATTTCAGACATCATTAACTGAATGTCCTCAATTAACATACCATAGCATTGCTCCTCTAAAATTTCTTCCAAAGGAGTACCAACATATTTCATCAGTTCTTCTTCAATAACCTCCGTCATTATAGTTCCCATTTCATTAAAAAAGTACTGATTTGGAATAACCACCTTATGAATCCGTTCATACAACAAATCCTGATGTTCTTTCATGAAGGTTCCATTCATTATAATTTGAGAATAACGAAACGCTATTTTTGAAGAATCTATACCGATATTTTTTAGCAATTCAATTCTCGGTTCAAGCAAAGACAGCATTTTAATATAATCTCTCGGTCGCTTTTCAATTGTTGTATCTGAATTAATAATTATTCTTTTCTTACTTTTATCAGTAATTTTTCTGATAATGAAGTCGCTTAAAGCCTTATTGATAGGATAAATATTTTTGAGATACACAACTAAATCATTAATAGTTTCTTCCTTGTCATGTGTTTTCTCCATGAAGACCACTAATATGATGGCAACCTGATAGTCTAGATACTCATCATGATTCTCCAAGAATTTTTTTAAGGGTCTCATAATATTTTGTTTAATATCTAAGTTTTCCAGTAGATACGAAAAACCGGTAACAACCCATTTCACTCTATATGTTTCAGCAAAGTGTTGTCTCGATAATAAAAGGTAGACCATTTTTTCTGTGTCATTCCATGATTTATTCACTGATACAACTGGTTCCCAATCAAAATCATATTGTCCCGGTAATCGAATGTTTACAATCTCATATACTTCGTTCCAATATTCATTTATTTTATCTTGATATTCATTTGTAGTTGCAAGAGCGTTTATTAGATTACCTCCAATTGTAGTTCCATATTCAACGAACTGTAGATTTTCTCCTATATAACTAAATAATGTATCTTCAGTTATTTCTCTGGAAAGATTAAATGCTTTGTTGAAAATATCTTTCCTTCTATAGCCTTGCATCCAGCCATCTTGATGATTTAAGAAAATCAGTATATACAGGTATGCTTGTATATCAGACGATTTTTTTAACGAATCAATAATTTCTATAAATTCATCCCATTTTTCAGAATAAAAAATACTCTTTGAAATGTTTTCAACAATTGAGTATAAAAATATCTTTGTCTCGTCATCTAAATCACTGATTTCATCAAGGTAATATATAAGACTTTGTGAATTGAAATTTTCGAGACCATTTTTACTTAGAATATCTAGAAATTCAGAATGAGTTAACTGATCTAAACTCTTATTTCTTGAAGGAGCAACCTTACCATTACCAAAACCATAACTTCCATATTCTCTTTTTTTCAAAGAATCAGATAAATATTGCATTATATCCCATTCAACATTATATTTTTTACAAACCAAAGATAGTCTTTTTAAAAATCCAAAATCCTTAGTTTTCTCCCTTTCATTGTTTTCTAATCTACTACACAGTTCATTTAAATCAACAATTCCTAGGTCATATTTCCCATTAGCAAACAATTTCTCTATAAGATTTAAGTATGAGGTTAAGAAATCAGAACTCGTGCAATTTGGAAGAGTCTTATAAAGTATAGATTCAACTTCAGGTGAAATTTCACCATTTGCCACTATCATTGCTTCTTTGAAGCACTCTTCATAAATCCAATGCCTTGTATGTTTTGGCAGGATTTCTGTCAAGTAAGATAAACCTAATCCTAAATCATTATTAACTAATAATTCAAACCATTCTCTTGGGTATGTCTTTGTACTCTTACCATCTGTATGCATAGTTACTGCATCAGCAAGTGTTTTCAATTTCATAATATTATTAATACCAACACCTTTATCCAGGATTAAAGTTGTCTCTACACTGTCTAGAACATGACTTAACGTTCTATCTTTTCTAAAGGTATACGCCAGTAGATATTTTACGCCTTCTTTCAGAGAAAATTTTGATTCCTCTAACAAGTTTGCAGATGAATATGCTCTTCCTAGTTTAAATGAATAATCCGCTAAATATGAATAATAAGAGTTTGTTTTATCTCTTTCAATCTGAATATTAATCGCTTTTACAATGAAGTCAACATTTGATTCATTACAAATTTCCAGGTACAATTCAATGAGTTTATCGGAAGTCAATGGTCCGGTATGTGCTCCTTGCATAGAGGTTGCAGTTCTTTCAGACATATTTTGCAATAAACCTATAACAGTTTTCCAGCCCTCGGTTGACTTTATGTATTTTAAAGGGAATAATAATGAATTGTAAATAGCATTACGCTCATTATATAAATCACATGTTCTCGGCGCACCTTTAAAAACTTCTGTATCTTCTAGTAATATTAGATAATTCTCTAATATCCTATTTTCGATTTCTGAACTCTTTTCGTGAAGTGCAATAGATTCACTGTCAACTTCCAGAAAAAATGTTACTAAAACTCCTGATTATGGTCAATTTCAGGAGTTTTTTACGTTTACTGCTTAAGTATTTTCCTGATCTGACTGCTGGATAAATTGAA
>JAGXGG010000051.1 GCA_024636855.1 Ignavibacteriota bacterium
ACATTGAACCCACCATAGCCATAAAGTAAAGTAGGATTATTTCCATCTAATTTTATATCTTTCCTATGAGAAATAAAAAGTGGAACCATAGTACCATCCAATGATTTATATTTAATCATTTTAGAGACGATATTATCAGTATTTATAGGTAATTCATCTTGGTAGTAGAATGTCCACTCTAATGTCTTACCATCAAGCTTATATAGCTTAGCAGGGCTAGTGAAAGTAGACAAACTTACGAATAATGTATTCATCTCTTCATTATAGCTCATACCTGATATATCTCCGAATTCAGGAGTTTCTACTTCTTTAATATAATTACCATCAAAATCATAGGCTGCGATATGACTAAGTACATCTTTCTTATACATAATAAGTACATAGTCAGAAGTAAATGTGAATCCTTCTAAAACTGTTTCTTTTTCAGGGTAAAACTCATACCAATTTTCAAATTCTGGTTGATCTACATCAGTTACGTAAATCTTAAAATTAGGAGCATTATAATTTGATTGAAAATATATTTTCCCCTTATGAAAATCTGGAAAAGCAGTAAATTCTTTAGAACTGAAAATAGTTTTCGGATCACTATTCTCACCTTGTTTTCTTATCTTTAGAGTGTTAGAGTAAAAATCACCTTGACTGAAGAATGTTAAACCTCCATGTTTTGTATCCCAAACACTAGCTACATCTTTTGCATCGACGGGTTCTGCTAGTAATACATCTTTGTCTCTACTTGTACCTAACTTGTGTTTGTATACTTGTATAGGCTTTTGATTATCAATCATTTCACGAGTTTGAACTGTTATATAAGCGTAGTTCTCATCTTTTGCGAATGCGAAAGATCTTAGACCAGTAATATCATTTCCAATTTTCTTACCAGTTTTTGAATCTATTAATCGATAAGTATCTATTTCATCACCTTTGTATTGAGTTCCAATAGATATTATATTTCCATCTTCTGTGAAGTCTAATCCAGAAAGCGAAGTATTACCAGTTGTGTCCAAATCAATAGGGGAGAATAGTCTGATTTCCTTTCCATCGATTACAGTGTAGAGAGTATTATGTTGTTCACCTTTCTTTCTTGCATAGAAGAACTCTCGTTTAGCTCTGAAGAATGGGGCACTTCTATAATCTCTATCATTTAGAGCTTTAATTTCATCTTTCAATCCTTCTATATCTTTTCCATTATTTAGGATATAGTTAACAGTCGAATTATGTTGTTTCTCTGACCATGCTCGTACTTCGGGATCCGATTTATCCTCTAACCATCTGTAGTCATCTTTGATTACCTCGCCATGCAACGTATCATATACTGTAGATTTCTTTGTTTCAGGAGGTTGATAATCCGTCATTTCAATTCCTTTTAGATTAGTTAATGCTATTGCAAACAGCAACATAGCAATATTCAATTTTAACATATGATTTCTCTAATATAATTATATAATTTCATTCTAATTCTAACACTGTCACACCTTCTCCGCCTTCAGCCAATGTTCCATTTCTGAAAGTTTTGATAGATGTTTGCATATTCAAATATTCATGTATTGCTTGTCTTAGTGCACCTGTACCTTTTCCATGCAAGATAGTAAGAAATGGTAATCCAGCTATCACGGCATCGTTGAGAAAGCTATCAACAATAGCTATTGCTTCATTTACCCTTTCTCCTCTTACATCAATTCTAGTTTCTGCACCCATTTTAAAAAATTTACTTGAGTCATTGTTAGAATTACTATTATCTTTTTTCACTTTTCCACTAACTTTAACTAATTTATTCAATTCAGTTCTAAATTTCAATCCATTGAATTCAACAACAGCATGTTTCTCGTCTTCGACAAGTTCTATAACTAGCCCAGGTGTGTCATATATGTCAATTTTAACAGTATCTCCTTTCTCAATTTTATCTTCAGCTTTTATTTTGATAATTTCTTTTTTCAAAGGTTGAGATACTTTTTGTTTTAATTCTTCTTTCTTTAACTCAAATTCTTTTTTGACTTCACCAAGTTTTCGTTTTCCTTCTTGTATTTCTCTAATTGTATTTTCAACTAGTTTATTTGCTTCAGCAAGTACCAAGTTTGCTTCTTGCTGTGCCTTTTGTCTGTAGTCAGATTTGTTCTTTCTAATTTCTTCTACTAATCTTTCATATTCGAGTTGCTTATTTTCTGCTTTTCTCAAACTTGTTTCAGCATTTAATTTCATTTTCTCAGCTTGCTTTCTATAATTTACAATCTCAGAAATACTTCTATCTATCTCAGAATCTTTTGTATCCAAATAGCTTTCAGCTCGTTCAAGTATTAGTTTTGACAAACCAATACTTTCTGCTAAATTGAATGCATAACTATTACCCGGCACTCCTGCCAAAAAGTTATATGTTGGTTTCAGATTTTCTTCATCAAATTCGAGTGAAGCATTCTCAATATTCTCTTTATTAAGAGCATAAGTCTTTAATGAGGATTGGTGTGTGGTGACAATGAATTTTAAATTGTATTTTAATGTAGTGTCTAGTATCCCAGAAGCTAATGCTGAACCTTCTTTTGGGTCTGTACCTGAACAAATCTCATCAACAAGCATAAGAGCATCAGGGTCTGCTACATCTAGAATATCTTTGATTCTTTTCATCTGTGAGGAAAAAGTACTTAAATCCATTTCAATTGATTGGTGGTCACCAATAGAGGTAAATACATCTCTTAGTCCCGTCTTACAATAACCAAAAGTATAAATTCCTGACATTGCCATTAATAAATTGAGACCTATATTTTTCAATGCTACTGTTTTACCACCCGCATTTGGACCAGATATTAAATGCCCTTGCTTTATAGTATCAAAGCTTATAGATAGGGGAATAACTTGTTTTTTATTTTTATTTTTTAGTAATAATGGATGGTAAATATTCTTTAATTCAATTTCGTTGTTTTCTACTATTTCAGGCTTCGTTCCATCATACTTACGAGCATATTTTGCTTTAGCATTTATTAAATCTATTCTAGTTATAAGTTCATTTGTTTCACGAAGTATGTCTGATTCTTGACCAATTTCTTCAGTTATTTCACTTAATATTCTATGGATTTCTTTCTTCTCATCATTTCTCAAAATAGATAGGCTATTATTCATATCAATGATTTCGGAGGGTTCAAGAAATACAGTACTACCTGTATTTGATAATCCATGTATTATACCAGGGATTTGCTTCTTGAATTCTGTTTTAACAGGAATTACGAATCTTTCTTCTCTTAGTGTGTAGAAATCATCTTGAAGTAAATCGTCTTGGAATGTCTTCTTTAGAATAGATTGAAGTTTGTTTCTTAATCTATCAGATGTCGAAAGAATATTTCTTCTTATTGATTGGAGTTGTTTAGAAGCAGTATCCTTTACTTCTCCATTATCGCTAATTGCATCATCTATATGCTTTTCGATAAACTGATTAAAGTGTATTAATTCTTGTACATTACTTAAGTTAACTAAAGAATCACTTTTATTATTAATATAATTGTTAACTAATCTGAATACTCTCAGATTATCTTTAATCCTTAATAGTTCATGTTCATCCAATACAGCGTTTCTTATTTTCGCTTTCTTTAGAGAAGAATCAATCTCTCTTAATCCCGAAAGAGGTAGCTCTTCACCGATTTGGAAAATTTTAATGACATCTTCAGTTAAATCTAATTCATCTTTTAGCTTTTCAATATCATGGTATGGCTTTATACTAAGTGAATATTCTGAAGCTTTAGTTGAATTACAAAGCTTTGAAATCTCTTCTAATACAGTACCGAATTCTAATTCCATTTCTGTTTCTATCAAAAGCCTACTTCTTAATAGGTCTAGCTCTTTACTCATTAACTATTACTCAATAATTTTCTTACAATCTGCTGAACCATATTACCATCTGCTTTTCCACTAACCTCTTGCATAGTTGCACCCATTACTTTACCCATATCTGAGATTTCTTTTGCATCAATTTTCTTAATTATAGATATAATTACGTTGTTTAACTCTTCTTCTGTCATTTGTGCAGGCATAAATTCTTGAATTATATCTAATTCTAATTTTTCCTTTTCAGCAAGTTCTGTTCTACCCGCTTGTAAATACATAGCAATTGAATCTTTTCTATTCTTAGAAGCCTTGTTAAGCATTTTAGTAGCTTCATCATCGTCCAATTCTTTCCCACTTCCATTTTTCTGAAATTCTAAAATCATTGATTTTAAAGAACGTAAAGTTTCTAATCTTAGTTTTTGACCTTCTTTAAGTGCAATTTTCATTTCAGAGGTTATTTTCTCTTCAAAATTCATCTCTCTTCTCCATTTCTTATGTCATTTTCAGCATTTTATTTATGCTTATTTATTAAAATAGTATATTGTTTATTAGTTTTGGTAAACTTTTGAAAAATAATATACGAGTAATTCTATTTATAGTTAATAACGAATGAGCCGTATTTATCAATAATAACTTAGAGAATAATATGTTAATGAAAATAATAAAGTCTGACTATTTTTTAGCTGTTCTGATTTCACTAATAACTACTGCCATTTTCTTTTGGGCTAATATAATAGCAGACGCATTCTTTTGGGAGGATATTGTTGAGTACGTGTATCCATTTCAAAACTTTGCAGCTACTTCAGATGGAATTCCTTTTTGGAATCCATATACTTTTAGTGGTATGCCCTTTTTTGCTGATATACAAACAGGTTTTTTCTATCCACTTAATAGAATATTAGATTTGTTCGTGTCCGACGGTAAATTACCTTTTGCTGCTTTGGAATTAGTTATAATCTTACATTTTGCAATTTCACAGTTTAATACTTTTTACCTTTCCAGAAAATTAGGAATATCTAAGTATGGAAGTCTTTTAGCTGGAATTGGATATAGCTTTTCTATGCTGATGATTTGTCATACTATTCATCCCATGATAATATATCAGTTAGCTTGGCTACCTTTAGTAATTGGAGTGCTTTATTCGGCCTTCAAAAAAGGAAAAATTTATTTAGGATTACTGAGTGGACTTATATTAGGATTGTCAATTTTGGCGGGCCATCCTCAGACTATTTTATATGAATTTATATTTATTGGATTATTCTCGATAGGTATTTTAATAAAGTCATTCAAGTCTGAAGAATTGAATACTGCAAAAATAGTAGTTTCAACGCTTTTGACATTTATAATAGCTTATGGACTATTCACAGTCCAATTATTACCAGCGCAAGAACTCGCTGATTTATCACAAAGGTCTGAGATAAATTATCAGAAAGCAACTGAAGGTTCTTTACACTTCAAGCAAGCATTAACAACACTTGTCCCAAACTTGTTTGGAACAGTTAGTGGGGAAGACCTGAGAAGTGCTTCATTCTACCTTCCATTTGAGGGTGTTCAAGGTATTCATTATTATTGGGAAACTAGTTTTTACTTTGGAGCTATTATTTTTGCCCTTGGTTTATTTACGATACTAGTTGGATATAGAGATATAAAAGTAATTACATTTGCCGCAATTTCATTATTTGGATTTTTGTTTTCACTTGGTTCTAATTCATTTTTCTATGATATATTTTATAATCTACCTTATATAAATACTTTCCGTATGCCTGCAAGGATGATGTTTTTTGTCACTTTAGGTTTCAGTTTGCTAGCAGGTATGGGGTTTGACTTACTCCTAAATAAGTCAAAAAAGTACAAAAAGGAATTAATAATCGCTTTTTCTATACCTCTGTTGATGACATTATTAGTCTCATCTGGATCTTTATTTGAGAGTTTTAATACTCCTCAATTATTACAAGGAGACATAAGTTCTAGAGCTATAGGTACTATAATAATTCTTTTATTAGCATTTGGAATTGCCTTTTTCACTTCGAACAAAGTATTAAAAGCATCTATATCTGGATCATTGTTGATTATTATTCTCTTTTTTGATCTTTATACTGTTGGAGCTGATTTTAATAAAAACCCACAAAACCCCATTGATAACCAGATTCCAAATGGTTATAGAATGCCTAAGGAATTTAAGAACGCATTTATTCCGAAATTACCAGATGATATATTTAGAGTGAATATGAGATTATATCAGCCGGTTAGGTACATGGCAATGAAACGTAATCAGGGAATGGTTGATAATATAATGCTAATTGAAGGGTATAATCCTCTATTATTACAAAGGGTTAACCCTCCAATGCCCAATGTAGATTTGAATATGGATATTCTAAATGTACGATACTCAGTTGGTATTGATAGAAATCTAAATGCTCCAAGATTTTTTGAAAATATGGACAGATTTGGAAATGCTTGGTTCGTAAATAAAGTGGTAGAAACGGATTCCTCCAACATCAAATCTATTATGGAATTGGGGGAATATGATTTGAGAAAAACAGCTTTATTCGAGAAAAAGGTTGATTTTAGTTCAATTGATGAAGACCCAATATCAAAAATTAAGTGTATTAGTTACGAAAACAATCGATTAGAATACAAAATCAGCAATTCTACTGATGGATTCTTAATATTAAGTGAGATATATTACCCATCATGGAAAGCTGAAGTCAACAAAAAAGAATCAGAAGTACATCTAGTTGATTATTGTTTTAGAGCAATTAAGTTGAAGAAGGGAGAAAATCATGTTGTTGTTGAATATGATTCTGATACTTATAATACTGGATTTATTATTTCTATAATCACTCTTTTGCTTTCCTTAGTTTCAATAATTATTCTAAGAAAATATGAAATATAGTATTATTATATTATTAATCCTTTTATCAATACAATTTGCGAAAGCTGATGAAGCAACTGATAAATTGGAGAAATTATATAAACAGGATAACTTGACTAATGAAAAGAAAGTTGATTTATTATTCAAATTACTAGTTGAGTATAGAAATGTATTACCTATGAAAGGTATTGACTATGCTCGAATTGGTTTAGAAATATTAGAAAAAGAACCAAGACTAGACAGTCTTTACCGGTTTAGATTTATAAATGGAATAGGTGATTCATATCGTTATATCAGTCGAAATGAAGAAGCAATAGATTTTTATTTCAAAGCATTAAGGATTTCTGAAAAATCTAGAAAAGAAAGAGATAGAGCAATAGCTTTGAATAATATAGGTCTTATCTATAATAATATAAAAGACTTTAATTTAGCGTTAGACTACATAAAAAGATCATTCCGTATCTTCAGACAATACAACGAAAAACCATTAATTATCCAATCTTATAATAACCTAGCTTCAATATATTGGAATGATAAACAGATAGATAGTGCATTAAAGTATTATAATCTTGCCTTTGAAGTTAGTAAAGAAATAAACGATTTAGTAGGTTTATTACATAGTTATAATAATCTTGGAGTGGTTTATCTAGGCAAGGGTGAAAATTATACGGCTCTTGAGTTTTTCTATAGATCACTCGAAATAAGTCAAAACTTGAAAGATAGAAAAGGTGAAGCTGAAACCTTAAATAATTTAGGTCAAGTATTCATTAGTTTAGAAAAATATAATACAGCTGCATCTAATATTGAGGATGCTTTATCTATTGCACAGGAATTAAATGCCAAAGCCATAATAGCAGATAGTTATTTCTACCTTTCTAAACTTTATGAGAATACATCTAATTATAAAGCCGCTCTCAGTTACAGTAAACTATTTAATAGTACTAAAGATAGTATATATAACGTAGAACAGAATAGAAGAATTCAAAAGCTCCACGAAGAATATATGCTTCAAAAGAAAGATAACGAAATTCAGATACTACAACGGGATAAAGAGATAACACAAATCCTTACAATTGGGGCCGTTTCACTTGCAATTCTACTAATATTTATAGCAATATTATTATTTTCGAAGTATAGGTCAAAACGTAAAACTAATGAAATCCTTACAGAATTGAATAAACAGTTAAATGACAGTAACAGTCAGTTACATGAGATAAATTTAACTAAGGATAAGATATTTACTATAATTGCACATGATTTAAAGAACCCTCTTAGTGGATTTAAAAATATAACAACTGTACTAGTTGATTATTATAATGATATGAGTCAAGAAGAAATTAAAGAATCACTAGCCACTATCAAAGATGCTTCTAATAATCTTATGTTATTATTAGAAAACTTATTGACTTGGGCGAAATTACAAAAAAATGAAATTGAGATTTATCCAGAGAAATTTGCTATTAATTATTTAGTTAAAAAATATATTGATCATTACAAGCCAAAAGCAAATAGTAAAAATATAGATATTGTATATAATAATGGTCAAGAAGTTTATGCATATGGGGACCCTAATTTATTATCTATTGTAATTAAAAATTTAGTCTCTAACGCTATAAAATATTCGAAAGCAGATAGTAAAATTGTAGTAGATGTTCAGAATATTGACTCAAAAGCGAATTTTACTATAACTGACAAAGGAATAGGAATCGATAAAGTTATGTTAAAGGATATATTTGATATTGGAAAGGGTAAGGATTCTCGATTTGGTACAGAAGGGGAGAGAGGTACTGGTATTGGTCTTATATTAAGTAAGTCATTCATAGAAATGAACGACGGGGAAATATGGATTGAATCAGAGGAAGGGGAAGGTACAACTGTATCATTTAGTATACCTGCTAAACACTAAATTATTATATATAGAAATACAAACTAAAAAAGCCGGTCAAGCCGGCTTTTTTCATTTTTCATCATTGAGAAAGACTAATTACTCAGCAGAATCAGTAGATTCTTCAGTAGCCTCAGCTTCTGGAGTAGCTTCTTCAACTACAGCCACTTCTTCTACAGCTGGCTTAGCTTTCTTAGCTTTTCTAGCTTTCTTCAATCTATCGTGTCTAGCTATTGCAGTTTCTTTATGCTTTGTTACCTGTTCAGCGATTTGATCTTCGTCTAATCCTTTGAAAAGTAATGCTCTTTTTAGCAAAACACCTTCGTGACTAAATATATTTTTAACAGTAAGCGTAGGTTGAGCACCTTCGTTTAACCAATATATAGCTCTGTTATCATCCAATTTAACTGTATTTGGACTAGTATTTGGATCATAATATCCAAGTCTTTCGATGTAAGCACCATCTCTCTTTCTTCTGCTATCAACAGCTACTACATCATATACGGGGTAACCTTTACGCCCTTTTCTTCTTAGTCTTAACTTTACCATTTTTGTAATATTACCTTATTAATTACTGCAATTTAATTTCAATTTTATTTAATACCAAATTTTCCTAAACCTAATCCACCTAACATTCTAGATTTTTTCCCTCTAGATATGTTTTTTAGCATTTTGCCCATATCGTCAAACTGCTTCAAAAGACGGTTCACATCTTGAACATTTGTCCCACTACCCTTAGCAATACGCATTCTACGGGAACCATTTATAATTTTAGGATTGGTTCTTTCTTTCTTAGTCATTGATTGAATGATAGCTTCAACTTTTTTGAAAGCACCATCATCGATATTTACATTTCTTAGTTGTTTATCCATCCCTGGTATCATACCAAGCAAATCTTTAAGAGAACCCATTTTCTGAATTGCTCTTAATTGACTTAGGAAATCATCAAATGTAAACTCATTTTTTCTGATTTTTTCTTCTAATTGAGCTGCTTCTGCTTTATCTATTTGCGATTCAGCTTTCTCAACTAATGTGAGTATATCACCCATACCTAGTATTCTAGATGCAATCCTTTCAGGATGGAAAGGTTCTAAATCATCAACAGTCTCACCAACACCTACGAATTTGATAGGTTTTCCAACAACATGAAGTACAGATAATGCTGCTCCACCTCTTGTATCACCATCTAATTTAGTAAGTACTACACCTGTTAGCTCTAATTTATCGTGAAATGCTTTCGCCGTAGTTACAGCATCTTGACCAATCATTGCATCACAAACGAAAAGAGTTTCTATAGGATCTATAGCTTTACTGATGTTTTGTACTTCATCCATCATCTTTTCATCTACTGTCAATCGACCTGCAGTATCTACTATAATTGTATCGCGACCGAATTTTCTAGCATATTCTAATGCGTTTTTTGCAATAGCTATAGGGTCTGTACTACCTTCTTCTGTAAAGACAGGTATTTTGACCTGTTCCCCTAAGGTTTTTAACTGATCAATAGCGGCTGGTCTATAAACGTCACAAGCAACTAATAGAGGTTGTCGACCTTTCTTTCTAAGACTTTTAGCTAGCTTACCACAAAAAGTAGTTTTACCAGAACCTTGCAATCCAGCAACTAGTATAATTGTTGGCTTCCCAGAAGCAATTTTGAGTTCAGATCGTTTATTTCCCATCAATTCAACTAATTCATCATTTACAATTTTGACAATTAATTGATCAGGTCTTAAAGTACCTTTTACATCACTTCCAATTGATTTTTCTTTTACACTTTCTACGAATTTTTTAACTACATCAATATGAACATCTGCTTCTAGCAATGCTCTACGTATTTCACGAAGTGCCTCAGAGATATTCTCTTCGGTTATCTTGTTTTGTCCGCGAAATTTCTTTAATGTTATTTCTAACTTTTCTTGTAAACTATCAAACATACTTATTTCTATTTTACGATTTTATAAGATTACAAAAATAATATAACTTTGTGACTTGTGCAAGATGTCATTTCACTGTTTTTTATGGATTTATTAAATTATGACTTTATTTCTTACTGCTTTGATTACTTCTGTTGTACTATTAGTACCAGCTTTGTACTTTTTTATTGAGAAAAAATACAAATTAATGACACTTATTTTAGTTATTGATGTGATTGTAACTATTACACTTATTTATATGTCAAATCTGTTTAAAAATTAGAATCATTATCAGGAATACTAGGGCTTTCTGGCATTTCTTCATAGCCATAACTCAAATTTTCGAATCGAGCATAATTTTTCTGAAAAGCAATCCTTACAGTCCCAATTGGTCCGTTCCTTTGTTTTCCAATTATTAATTCTGCAGTTCCTTCGGTTGGTGTTTTATCTTCATATTCCATTTGACCGTATACTTCTGCTCTTTGAACAAATAATATAACATCCGCATCTTGCTCGATTGAACCTGACTCTCTAAGGTCAGAAAGCATAGGAGAACGGCTTTTCCCTGGTCGACTTTCTATAGATCGATTCAGCTGAGCCAATGCTATAACAGGTATTTCTAATTCTTTGGCTATCTGTTTAAGTGTCATTGAGATTATTGATATTTCTCTTTCTCTTGATTCCATTCCAGAAGCACGTACTAATTGTAAGTAATCAACAAAGACGGCATCGATATTATGTTCTGC
>JAGXGG010000052.1 GCA_024636855.1 Ignavibacteriota bacterium
GATGTGTATAAGAGACAGATGTAGATATTACTCAAAAATCATTTAATTCAATTGAGGAAGGACAAGTTTATCTTTATTTACCAAGAGGTTTTGTAAACAAATTTAAACATACAATCATTGAAAATACTTTAGATCCATACGTACAAATAACTACTTTCAGCTTGACTGAAAACAATGAATCAGTTTATAAAATTCATATTAATAATACACTTGCTAAATCAAGCGTTCACGGAATAAACGAAGATTTGAAATTAAGAATCAAATTTTCTCTCAAGATGGATATGCTTGATTCACTTAATGTTATCAAGACCGTTACAAATCTATTCGCGGATGGGTGTGAAAAGTCTAGGTTTGACACTATATATAGTAATCAGTTAAGAAATAGAATTGCTTTTAATGATACAACATTATGTAATAGTTTGGATTTGAGTTATTTTGAATCTAGGGACATAAAACTAATAGATGGCATTGATTCAGATGATTTAGTATTAACTAAGTCAGGGGACTATGTGGTGTCTTATACCACCGTTGAGGATTGTGTAGTACGAGACACATTTAATTTGAATCTAACAAACGATTTTCATTTAAAGAGCAATATAAGCTATAGTGATTCAAGTAATATGATGTTTAGAATAGATGAAAAATTTTACTCAGTAACTGATTCTATTAGAGAATTCTCAGGGAGTTCTTTCTATAAAGTTTATCCAGTGTTCAAGGCTAGTAGTGGTGGTAGAGGTTCTAGTATTCCAGGATTCTCACCTAGTGATTCATCATATCAAATAGAAGATACTTTGTTTTTAGAACGGAAATATGATATTGTAAATACAAAGTTTAACGAACAGAATTCAAATTATCAGACTATTCTGATTAATTATCCCAAGTCCGATAGTATTGTATTAGAATCAAGTTCTAGTTACTTTAATGGTTGTGATAACAAAATAGATGAATCAAGAAAGGTTATTTATCTAAATGATACAAATAACAGGATATATGATTATCAACTTAAAGAAAGGATTATAAATTTATATCCGAACCCAACGGATAGAATCGTAAACCTAGAATTTGAAGTACTGAGAGAAGGTCAATTTAGCTTTCACATATTCGATTTACTTGGTCGTGAATTATATTCTGATAAAAGTAGCTTTAAAAGAGGTAGTTACAAAAAGACCATCGACATAAGTGACTTCACTAATGGCACGTATTCAATTATGATTGTTACACCAGAAAATACTTACTTTAAGAAATTTATTGTGTTTAAGTAACCGCAAGCAATTTCAATGTTTAAACGCTTTAGATAGAACTAATCCACTTAGTGACAAAATACTGTACACTCAGTGGGAATATTCTAAGTTATTACTCTTCTCTAAATCTTAATGATGAAAAACAATTGTTTATCAACCCTACTTCAAAGTATAGATCTGCATAATATCTTTCAATATCTCTTTGAAATCTATTTTTAGGTCTATTAACTTTCCTGAGTTAATATCAAAAACCCATCCATGAATAGTCAAGTTTCTGTCTCTTATTGCTTTTTGTACTACTGCCGTTTTTATTACATTTACACATTGTTCTTGGACATTTAATTCTACTAAACGGTTATATTTGCTGTCTTCATCTATTATTGCATCTAATTCTTCTTGGTGAATTCTATAAACGTCACGTATATTTCTTAACCACGGATTAAGAATACCCAAATCAGCCGATTGCATTGCAGCTTTTACACCTCCGCAATAATAATGACCACAAACAATAACATGGTTCACTTCTAAATGTTTTACAGCATACTCAACTACTGACATAGTATTAAGATCGATGCTTATTACCATATTTGCTATGTTTCTATGTACAAAAGCATCACCTGGTTGGACTCCCATAAGATCTTCTGCTGTTACACGGCTATCTGAGCAGCCTATATATAGTAATTCAGGGTTTTGTCCTTTTGAAAGTTCAGTGAAATAATTCTCATCTTTTTCCAATTTAGCAGCTATCCACTGCCTATTATTTTCAAATACTTTAGGTATGTTCATAACAACTCTCCTTATTATTATATTGATTTAATTGTGTTTGAAACGTTAAATAACACTCTTTATTATTTTATAATATTTTACCACTTACTTTGAGACAATCAAATCTATGGTTAAATTGCATATTATACATATTAGTAATTTGTAAGATATTGCTTTTTTTTTACAAAACATAACTAACATTTTACTGGTACGTAGTACGAATTGAAACTTAATATTGTTAAATTTATAATGATGTGAATAATGAGAAGGATTATACTCACTGTACTAACATTACTTATAACATCTACTATGGTGTTTGGGCAATCAAAACTACTCCGCTTCCCTAATAGCTCGGATACTCAAATTACATTTACTCACGCTGGTGATATATTCACTGTACCAATCAATGGTGGCTTAGCAAGACGTGTAACTGTATCAGATGGTATAGAAATGTTCCCTCGATTCTCACCTGATGGCAAAACAATTGCCTTTGCTGGAGAATATAATGGTAACCAACAAGTATTCGTAATGCCTTCAGAAGGTGGCATGCCTATACAACGTACATTCAACATGGACGTAGAAGGACTTCCAGAGAGAATGGGTCCAAACAAAATAATTTTGGAATGGACTAAAGACGGAAAAGAAATAGTATATCGTTCTCGTGAAGAAAGCTGGCATGTATTAGAAGGTAAAATCTTCACTGTTGCTGCTATTGCTGGTATTCCTAAGACTTTGGATTTACCAAACTCTGGATATGCTTCATTATCTCCTGATGGCACCAAGATAGCTTATAACAGAATTTTCCGTGATTTTAGAACTTGGAAGAGATACAGAGGTGGTCAAGTTGCTGATGTTTGGATATATGATTTCAAAACAAAAGAACTGACTCAAGTTACAAATAATGATTCTCAAGATATAATGCCTATCTGGAATGGAGATAAGATTTACTATATCTCCGACAGAACAGGAACACTAAACCTCTACAGATATGACACTAAAACAAAAGAAGAAAAACAAATCACAAATTCCTCATATTATGATGTGAAATTCCCTTCTAAAGGAACAAAGCACATAGCTTATGAAATGGGTGGTGAAGTTCACTTGATGGATTATGCTACTGAAACAGTGAAAGCGGTTAGTATTACAGTTCAAGATGATTTCCCTACTGCAAGACCAAAAATAGAAGCAGTAAGTGATGAAATAACTGGAAGTACTGTTTCTCCTGATGGTAAATGGGCTCTATTCTCTGCTAGAGGTGATATTTTTGTTGTGGCTAAAGAGAAAGGAATAACTAAAAACTTAACTAATTCATCAACCGCTCACGACAGAAATCCAGCTTGGTCTCCAGATGGCAAATGGATTGCTTACATAAGTGATGCCAGTGGCGAATATGAAATCTATTTGGCAAAACCTGATGGTTCAGAAACAATACAACTTACAAAAGATTTTGAATCTTATAGATATAATCTAAAATGGTCGCCAGACAGCAAGAATATATTGACTTCTGATAAGTCGATGAAACTGTATTACTACTCAGTACCTGGTGGCGCTAGAAAAGAAGTAGTTAAATCTAGAAGCTGGGAAATAAATGATTACAACTGGTCACCAGATAGCAAATGGATAGTTTACTCAGATAATCTGAATCCAAATATTTCTGGTGTGTTTGTGCACTCTATTGCAAGCGGAAAAAATGAGTTAGTAACTAATAAGTTTTTCAATGCTAGCCAAGGTGTTTTCTCACCTGGTGGAAACTTCTTATTTTATGCTTCTAGTAGATCATTCAACGCTGATATTAACAATCTTGAATGGAATTACTCTTACTCTGATTTGAGCAAAATATATGGCGTTCCTTTGAAAAAAGAAACAAAGTCTCCATTTATATTTGAGGGTTTTGCTGACAAAATAGAAGACGACAAAAAAGACGATAAAGATAAAAAAGACAAAGATGTAATTGTAGAAATAGACTTCGATGGTATCAAAGATAGAGTTTTCGATGTACCAACTTCTGCAGGTAACTACTTTGGTATGACTCCTACAAAAGACCATAAAATGTATTATTCTAAAGTAAGTAGTGGTTCTAAACCAGCAACTTATGTTTATGATTTCAACGAAAAAGAAGAGAAACAAGTTGGAAGTTTCTTCCAATGGGATATAACTCCTGATTTTAAAAATATAATGATCAAAGAAGGCGAAGATTATTATATTCAAAAACTAGCTGACAAAATTAAACTTTCTGCTAAAGATAAGATTGACCTTTCTAATATGGAAACTAAAATCAATCCAATTGAAGAGTGGTATCAAATCTATTCTGAAACTTGGAGACAGATGCGTGATTTCTTCTATGACCCAAATATGCATGGGGTTAATTGGGAAGATATGCGCGGTAAATACAAATCACTAATGCCTTATGTACAACACAGAACAGATTTGACATACGTATTAGGTGAGTTAATTGGTGAGCTTAATGTAGGACACGCTTATGTTGGTGGTGGAGATATGCCGAAAGTGAAGACAATTTCGATTGGTCAACTTGGTGCAGATTTAGTATTGGACGGCAAGAACTGGAAATTCACTAATATACTTGCTGGTAGAAATTGGGAAGAAAGCAAACGCTCACCACTAACTGAACCGGGAATAGATGTTACTAAAGGAATGTATCTATTAGCAATTGATGATGTGAAAGTAACAGATGAGTTTACTCCTAATATGGCTTTGGAAAACAAAGCTAATAAGTTAGTCAAAATCACTGTGAACTCAAGTACATCGATGAGTGGAGCTAAAGAATATTACATAAAAACTATCAAAAGTGATAATGACTTACGCTACTACAATTGGGTAGAAGGTAGAAGAAAAATAGTAGATGAGAAAAGTGGTGGTAAAATCGGTTATATCCACATTCCTGATATGGGAGTGGGCAATGGATTGAACGAATTTGCTAAGACTTTCTATTCACAGTTAGACAAAGAAGGACTAATAATAGACGACAGATATAATGGTGGTGGTAACGTATCTCCTATGATAATAGAGAGATTGAGAAGATATATATCAATAGCACAACATATCAGAAATCAAGAAGATATATCAGCTAAACCAGATGCAACTTTTATGGGACCAATGGTTTGTTTGATAAACGAAATGTCGATGTCAGATGGTGATTTATTCCCTTACCAATTCAGATACTACGGATTAGGTAAACTAATCGGTAAGCGTACTTGGGGTGGTGTCATCGGTATTCGTGGCTCACTTCCATTCATAGACGGTGGTTATCTGACTCGTCCTGAGTTTGCTAACTTAGGTGCTAGAGGAGATTGGGTACTAGAAGGAACTGGTATTTCTCCAGATATAGAAGTTGATAATCATCCTGCTAAAGTTATGGAAGGTATAGATCAACAGTTAGAAAGAGCAATAGAAGAAGTTCAAAAAGAAATGAAAACTTTCGATAAGAACAAGAAACTACCTGTTATTCCTCCTTTCCCTGATAAGAGCAAGAAGAAGTAATAAGTTGATATTATTTAAAATTAGAATGGCTGTCTTTTTAAGGCAGTCATTTTTTTTTGTCATCTAAAATAATTAGTAATTTGTGAGACGTTTTTGATGTTCATGTGTCTTTATAGATAGAGCTTCTCCAATATTAAGAAAACAAATATGAAACGCTTACTATATATTATACTTTTTGCTATGACTTTCACTGTTTCCGATGCTAAATGGGAGTACTACAACGATTCTAATTCATTAATCAAAAGATATGCTTCAAGTATAGTTGTTGATTATAACAATACCATATGGTTTAAGTCAGATGGTCGAATTATAGCTATTGAAGGAGACAATTGGACTATGTATGACAGCACAGTTTCGAAATATATTACTTATGCTACAGATTTAACAATAGATATATATGGCAATCTTTGGTTCGCTAGTAATGGAAGTGTTGTGAAATTTGAGAATGGCAATTTTATAGAATTTGATTTCATAAAAGGAATTCACAATATTGAATTCGATTCTGAAGGTAACTATTGGGTAGCAAATAAGGAAAGTATTTTCAAAAAAGAAGATGGTAAGTTTATCGAAAAATATAGAGATACCACAGGTGAATTTGAACCTACTAAACTCATAATTGATGGAAAAGATAACATTTACTTTAAACGGTTTTTCTATTTCGATTTATGTCAATTGAAAGAAGATATTACTGTTATCTGTTACAACAATCAGAACTCTGGAGCTCCAAGTAATTACTCTTTTTATTCATCTGCTCTAGATAGCAACGGGAATATATGGTTAGGTGGCGATTGGAGTATCATGAGTTTCGATGGAAGTAGTTGGACAGTTATTGATTCGCTCAAAACAAATAACAGTCATAGTGGAAGATTTTATAGAGGAATTGGATTCGATAAGAACAACACACTCTGGGCATTATCGAACTGGAGTTCTTATATTAGTTCAGACTTATTCAAAATCGATGAGAACTTAGAAAGTTATAAACTCGATTCAAGTATATTAGGTAATGAATTTGCCAATTTAGTAAACGATTTGGCAATTGATTTCAACGGAAATGTATGGGTAACATCAAATATGGGCTTATTCAAATTCACACCCGAAGTAACAGATGTAGAATATGAGAAAACATACGATAATAAATATAATATAAGCTATGGAGTTGAAAATATAGAGATTTCTTCATCTGATAATATTTCCAAGATTGAGATATTCGACTTGATGGGAAGTTCTTTATTTTCATTATCAGATATAGATAACTACGAATATACAGTTAATACTGCCAGTCTTATGAAAGGTCTATATATACTGAGAGTTGACAATATTAGTTACAAGTTCTTGAAGAGGTAGAGCAGAGATATCAACTTAAATATATTATAACGAAAATAGAAAAAGTACTATATAAAATCTAAAAACTTATTGGTAATAGAATCACAGAGGGCATAACCCTTTGAGGTTAGCTTATAATGTGTCTCAGATTCACTAATGAATTCCTTTTCAATCAGCTCTTTCATAAATTTATTTGCTTTATCAAAAAAGCTAGGAATTTGTTTTTCAATTTTAGCTTTATCTAATCCCGAAGCTCTTAGACCAAGTACTATCAACTCTTCAGAATAGTCAGAATCTTGTAATTTGACCGAATCTATGATTGGTAATTTCCCATTGCTAAGCATCTCGTAATACATCTGTAGATTACTTATATTTTTGTATCTACTACCCTCAAAAAAGCCATGCGAAGATACTCCGAATGCTAAGTACTCTCCACTGTTCCATGTATTTAGATTGTGTCTGCACTTGTTGTTTGTCTTTGCGAAGTTTGAGATTTCGTAATGGTCAAACCCACGATTCGTAAGTATTTCAATAGCGGTGAAATACATAAACTCATCTACTTCATCATTGTATTTTACTACTTTGCCTGATTGCATCTTATTCCAAAGCGGTGTGTTCTCTTCGAAAGTCAGATTGTAAGTCGAGAAGTGGTTAGTACCCAAGTCAAGCGCTTTCTCTATAGAGTATGTCCAAGAGGCGAGAGATTGCCCAGGGACAGAGAATATCAAATCAAGATTTACAGTCTCTATACCACTATTTACGGCATCAGTAACTACCTTCTCTGCTAATCCGGGTGAGTGATTTCTCTTGAGAATGCCCAATTCTTTTTTTACGAAGCTCTGCACACCTATGCTTATTCGATTAATCCCAACTGATTTATATTCATTCAGCTTTTGTTCATCTATTGATGCAGGATTAGATTCCATGCTGATTTCTGCATTCGAGACTAGTGTAAAACACTCTTTTACTTTGCTGATTATGGTATCCAATTGAGCTGGAGTCAATAGGGAAGGTGTACCACCACCTAAAAAAACATTATCAATTATTATTTCTTCAGGGTTTAATTCTTTAAATAACTCAAATTCTTTCACTAAATAATCCACGTACTTTTCTATATAAGTATCTTGATTTTTGATAATATAGAAATCGCAATAACTACATATAGTAGCGCAAAATGGAATATGTATATAAAGTCCTCTCGTCATAGAATCTAAAGAATAAATTTTTAATATAGGTGTTAGAATAGTTGTAAACTAACCAATTTATATCGTGTAGCCGTAAATAAAATATTATCTTAGATTAGTTATATTGGATTATAAAAATTACTAATATGTAATTATGAAATCAATACAGAAACTCATAGCTATCATTTTTCTCATTATTGCACTTAGTGGATGTAGCACTTCTAAGGTCAGCTATTCTGTACCTCAATTTAGCCAACTATCTAGTTCAATTAATAATAATGAATCTTCTAGCTCCTTCGTATTAATAGGTGACACTCAGAGAACAAGTTGGTTAGAAAGTAATATACTATTTCGAGAATCAAACGATTCCGTCCAATTTGTTCTTTTTAATAGGATTACTTTACTTAAAGAAAAGCCCTCATTCATATTGCATCTAGGAGATATGGTATTCGATGCATCATCAGATGAAGATTGGATTTATTTTGATAATTCTACTCAAGTGATAAGAGATAATAATATACCAATAGTACCTGTGCTAGGGAACCACGAATATTTTGGTGATACCGAGCAATCCACACTTAATATATCAAGCCGATTCCCAGAGATGAAAGACTCATCATGGCGTTCATTCAAATTCAAGAAAGTCGGTTTCATATTACTGAATTCAAATACGGAATTATCAGAGAGAATGAATGAGAGACAAAATCGATGGTATAAACAAGAATTAGCCAGTTTTGATTTAGATAATGAAGTTAATCAAATCATAGTTGTAACTCATCAACCACCATTCACAAATGGTACTGGGATCGGTTTTGGTGATGATGAATTTGTAAAAGAGAACTTTGTAAATTCGTTTAATAAAAGTAAAAAGGCACAACTATTTATATCTGGGCACTGTCATAATTATGAGCATCTGTTAATAGACGGCAAGCATTTTATTGTTTCTGGTGGTGGAGGTGGCCCAAGAAGAAGTATTGATTTGGAAGGAGAATATAAGGATATAACTATTGGTGAAGAAAAAGATAAGTGTATCAGAAATTTACATTTCATAGAAGTCAATGTAGAAAAAGATTCTTTAAAATTTGTAGTTCATACTTATGATAAGATTACTGAAAAATGGGGGATAGGAGATGAATTTAGTTTATAAATCTATTCATCAAGGAAAGCTAAAGAAAAAGTTAAAAAATTTATTTTGATGATTGCTTTGCCATCTAGGTCATCTTTGCTAACGTAACCAAAATCTCTCGAATCAATACTATTGTTGGTATTATCGCCAACTACGAACATATTACC
>JAGXGG010000053.1 GCA_024636855.1 Ignavibacteriota bacterium
AGAAAAATTGAAAGAAACTGGTGATATTACTCTCAGTGAAAAAGGTGATTGGATAGAATTTTTTGGTAAAGAATCTTTTGCCCCAAATGAAAAGCAACTCATTGTTGGAAATTCTCACTTTAAAGCTGATGGCAAAATACTTGTTTTTCATTATACGTTCTCCGATGTATCACTCGCAGTACATTGGGAACCATTTATGACTTCGATACCATCAGTATCTCAATTCACTAATACCGCAATATATCAAACTATCAAAGATCCCGACGCAACTAATGATTGGGGTTATAGTGTTATGAACCTTGTCGCTTTAGGTGATGCGAAGGATTCGGTTAGAAACTATAATTTGTTAAATTCCATTGAAATAGATGGAGAAAAGATTTTCAAGAGGAGGCGTGAATTTGAAACTTACAATATACCAAATACTGACTATTTTTGGATTGCAATAACTCATCACCATACTCAGAAAGATAGAACTCAATATCATCATATAACTGGAGACACAAAATTCGGTGCGACTATTCAAGGGCAAATGGATTCCCGAAATTATAGTTGGCCAGTTACAAGTAATTCAAATAACTTATCGATTATTGATACTCTATCGCCAAATGTAGAGATTATAAAAAATGATATGAAGATAATTTTTAAAGTGTCAGATAAACATGCTGGTGTTGATGGTATAGGATTTAATAGACTCCCTGAAATGCTAACTGATATCAATAATTTCACAAAACCTGTGATAGTTGATTCTAATGGGGTTGTATTAATTAATCAAAATGTAAACAGTTTACAAGAATATTACTTTTCAATTGATGTGTATGATAAATTTAAGACATCAACTTCATTTATAAAAATATTAGATAAAAACTATAATGAAACAGAAATAGAGATAACTTACGAAGTTCCATTTTCAATAGAATATGAGAATGAGTTTATAGTATATGGCAGAGTTGGTACAAAAGGTTATAAGGAATTTACAATTAGAAATGATTCTGAGAAAATTCTAAATATTGATGATGTCAATCTTCCAGAAAACTCTCCATTTAAGCTAAATCAATTTGCTAAGCCAATAATAATAGAACCTAAACTAGAAAAAGTGTTCGAAATTAGTTTATTACCAGAAGAAAACTTTGACGGTGGTTATGAGTTAACCGATTCAGTTAGAATTAAAGTAGATGGCTCGACTCTCTATTTCAAAATTCAAGGTTTTGGAGCTAATCCTGAAGCAGAAATATCAAACTTCACATTCAAAAAAGTTAAACAAAACACTGGAATAAATGCTCAGAAAGGAACAATAACCATAAGAAATTCAACAATTAATTGGTTTGGTACTAAAACTCCTCTTGATATAAAATCAATAAAATTTGATGAAACATCACCTGATGCTCATTTATTTACAAATTTAAGATTAGCATCAGGAGAAAGCATTGATCAGTTTGAAGGTAAAACGTTAAATAATTATGAGTCATTAGTACTAGAGTTTTACTTAAACACTGATTTAGCTAATACTCCAGGTTTGAAATACGGTCGCATTATTGTAGAATCAGATGCTGGCCCAGCAGACAAGAATGGGGATATACCAAGCACAATAAACAATTATAAATACGTATTTGATGGCAAGTTTACTGCTGATAACGAATCAGCTTTGAGTGATGGCGGATTTATTCAATCAGAAATTACATTTAACCCCACCTCGGGTATAGAAGAAGAGTCAAACATTAATAACAGTATTAATATACTTAACTCAGAGCCTGTAAGTGGAAACTATCTTAACATAGAAATTAATAGTTTGGGAAACTCAGTTGTATCTATTTCTAGTATCGATGGCATAGAGTTAAAAAGAATTATTACATCTGATAAATTTATTACATTCGATATTTCCAGCTTACCAACTGGAGTATATTTTATCAAAATGTCAGGTGGTAAAATCAACGGAAATAAGAAATTTTTAATTGAAAGATAAGTTACTGTTTACTCACTATCAATACAGTTTAGTTGAAATTTAGTGATTACAAATTGAAAAAACTTCAACTTTTGTTGAGACGTTTTTAGTGTTCATGTGTCTTTATAAGTATAATCTTTACAGAAACAAGAAAACAATCTCAAAAAATTTAACTCTACATGTGACAAATACAGAGTTAAACTGTTCATATTAAAACTAAATTTTCATACTAAAGGAGAAACCAATGAAAACTATATACTATTTACTAATCATATCACTATTTCAATTTGGGTATTCTCACCTAGATGCCAAAGATGACATTCAGATAAAGACCAACATCAAAGAATTCGAGCTTGCTTCATCTGAAGGAACAGAATTTTATGTTGCTTTCCCTTACAATGACAATAAGCAGCAACCGGGGCAAAACCTTGCTATATATGTTACTTCCAGAGTAGATAATGTTGTAACTATTTCAAATGAAGCGATAGGTGTGTACGATACGAAAACAGTGAAAGCGAATGAAACTGTCGAATTCTCTACTGTAAAAGGCGGATTGGGTTGGGATGCAGAGATTTTTGATTTTGAAAAAGTAACTAATGGTGGTTTTAAAGTAACTTCCGAATCCCCAGTAACGGTATTCTGTCTTAATTCTAAGAATGTTACTTCTGAAGGCTATATGGCCATACCCACTCGTAGTTGGGGTAAAGAGTATATACATAATAGCTTTTATGATTTCAACGAAGTAAGAGAGTGGGCTGGTGGATTTGTAGTTCTAGCAAAAGAGGATAATACAAGAATAATTATTAGTATAGTTGATGGAGCTAATAAAGCAAAAGGTTCAGGTGAAACAACAGGTGGTAAAACGCACGGTGATCAGATAGAAGTGTACCTTAGTAAAGGTGAGACTTATGCCGTACAAGGTACAGGTACAACTAGAGGCATATTTGACCTAAGTGGTACAAGAGTAGTTTCGGATAAACCTATAGGACTCATTTCATACCACAACAGAACTATGATACCTGCTACTGTTGTCAATAATGGTAGAGACTATATCGTAGAAATGCTACCTGCTGTAGAAGCTTGGGGTAAAGAATACGTTACGGTTGAATTTGATAGAAAAACTGATAAAGGTGACTACTTTAGAATAATAGCTGGGGAAGATAATACAACAATTAATGCACAGTGGTTTTCTAAAGAAGGTACTAAACAAATCTCTGCTATTGGGCCTATCAAGTTAGCTAATAAAGGCGATTGGTATGAGTACAATGGTACTGGTGCTACCTTTCCACATAACCTAGAATCAATACAAGGTGTAACGCATTTCACAGCAGATAAACCTATTATGGTTTGCCAATATTCGTACTCTGCTAATTATGATGGTGCATCTACTTTTGATCCATTTATGATTGTTCTTACTTCTACTCAACAGTTCACTAAGTCTGCTATTAGTACTAGACCGAAGAACTATGGTAACAATGAATTTAGAAATAATTTCATAAGTATTCTTGCAAAGGGTGACACTACTGACCCCGTAAATAACAAAAAATTATTGAACTCATTTACTTTGAATGAAGTACCTATTGCTACTTACGATACTAATTTTGCAGCGCATAGAATTCCAAAAACTGACTATTATTGGGTTTCTTTGGATAATGTGAGCTATGAATCATTGATTATAGAAAGCGAGACAGAATTCTCTACTTTTATGTACGGATTTGCAAATTTTGATTCTTATGGATGGCCTGCTAGTTCTAATGCTAAGCGGCTTAATGTAACAGACTCATTATCACCAGGTATCGTAAATTTGAGTGAAGAATCAGGTTATCAATTTGGTGTAACTGACAGTCCAGAGAGTAAAAGAAATGGTAAAGAAGGTGATTGGCCAAAGCAGATAGATCAGGGAATTAGTGAAAAGCCGACTCTAAGTTCGTCTAGTTATAACTTCACTACTCCTATTATTTTAGATGAAAAGGGAAATGAAATTGATTGGAACAGCGAGAATGTTTACACAAATTTCCATTTCAAGCTAGATGTTGAGAATAAATATGAAAACGCGATGGGAATAATTAGCGTGACTGACAATGGAGGAAATACTTCAGAGATAAGCATCTATTATGAAGTCGATAGCTTAGTAATTGGATTATTAAATAAAAAAGTACTCGCTGAAAGAGTAAATATGACTTCGGAGTTAAACCTAGAAGTAGAGAATGTATCGGAGTCAGACGTTACTATCAATAATATAAATATCAGTGATAACTCTAATTTTGCTATAGTAGGCAACATTAGTTTTCCTAAGATACTAGAGAAAGGAAAGTCATTACCAGTTATGCTAACATATACACCTGATAAAGAGGGAGTAAGCACTGCTAACGTTACTGTAGAGACGGATGAATTAACTTGGGAATATAATTTAACCGGTAATGCTTATGTGCCTAATATACATATCAGTAATATTGATTTTGGTTCAATAAAGAAAGTAGATGGAATTGACACTTACAAAGGTAGTATTGATATTAAGAATAGTTCAGCAACCGTAGAAGGTGCTAATTCGGATATAACAATTAGATCAGTTTTAGTTGACCCTACTTCTCCTAACGCGGATCAATTCACTAATTTCAGAGTAGAGGGAACTAATACACCTATATCAGAAATAGATGGACTTGTACTACCTGTCGGAGAATCAATAAAGGTTGAATTTGAATTAAAAACTGACGGAACAGAAGGCGACAAGTTCGCGAGATTAATAGTTATAAGCGACGCAGGGCCAGCTACTAAAAATGGTGAGACACCATCAACAGAAAATAATATTGGTTACGAATTCAATGGTGAGTTTACTGTAAACAATAAATCTGCATTAGATGATGGTGGATATATACAAGCAAATTTACTAAAAAGTACACAAAGCTCAGTCGAAAGTGAATTAGAAAACAACTCCCTAAAAATGAGATTATTGAGCACAAATCCGCTTAATGGCGAGATAATTTCTATTGAATTTACTAATTCTAATAATTCAAATGTATTAATAACTTTATCGGACTTAAAAGGAAATATAATAAGAACATTGTATAATGATAAGTCATTTGATAGTACTATAGTGGAATTTTCAATTAAAGGAATAGCATCAGGTGTATATTTCATTAATGCAACAAATGGAGACTCTCAGTTTATAAATAAATTAATCATTGAAAAATAGTTAGCTCCTATTTTTAATTCTACAAACTTATATTGGATAAACCATATTTGTTTTTAGAGTAATAAAAGACTCTAGTTTTTCTGTACCGAGTAAAACTAGAGTTTTTTTTAATGACTTTTTTTCTTATTTTACTTAAATGAGTTACATAAAATGTATCTTTTGTTGAGATGTTTTTCGTGTTCATGTGTCTTTATAAGTATAATCTTTACAAAAATGGAAAACTTATGAAAAATTCTATATACTTCTTTTTAATAATAGCATTAGTATTTGCTAGTACTGTGCAACAGACAAAATCACAAGAGTACACCTCTACCGAAGGGACTGAGTTTTATGTTACTTTCCCTCTAAACGACAATAAAGATCAGAACCTTCAAACTCTGGCTATTTATGTTACTTCTAGGGTTGACAATAAAGTAACTGTATATAATGAACTCTTAGGGATCAATGATACTAGAATAATAAAAGCAAATGAGACAGTTGAGTTCTCAACTGTTAAAGGCGGAATTGGAAAATCGGCTGAGCAAATAGAAACTGATAAAGTTATCAATGCTGGGATTAAGATAACCTCAGATTTTCCAGTGGCGGTGAACTGTCTAAATTCTAAATTTGTTACCTCTGAAGGATATATGGCAATACCAACAAAAAATTGGGGTAAGGAGTATATTCACAATAGTTTTTATGACTTTGCTGAATTGAAAGACAGAGATTGGGGTGGTGGATTTGTAGTATTAGCAAAAGATAACAATACTGAAATTCGAATTCAAATAAGAGATGGTTCTAATCAGACTAAAGGATTTGGGAAGACTACAGGTGGGCAGCAGCACGGTGATAGTTTAATCAAAGTTCTTAATGCTGGTGAAATATATATAGTACAAGGTACTGGAACGACTAGAGGTATATTTGATTTGAGTGGATCTATCATCACATCTGATAAACCGATAGGTCTAATATCTTATCACAACAGGTGTATGATTCCATCTACAATTGTTACTACCGGACGTGACCATCTGATAGAGATGCTACCACCAACTCAGGCTTGGGGTAAGGAGTATTACTCACTTGAATTAGATAGAAGATCTGATAAAGGTGATTTTTTCAGAGTAATTGCAGCAGAGGACAATACAGAATTTAAGATTAAGTGGTATAGTACACAAACAAATAAATTAATAGATAGCTTAGGCCCATATAAATTTAGTAAAAAAGGAAACTGGTTTGAGTATAATGGAATTGGAGCTAATTCGCCTCATAACTTAGAATCAATAAGAGGTACCGCTCATTTCGAGGCAGACAAACCTATCTTAGTATGTCAATATTCCTATTCTGCTAATTACGATGGAGCAGCTGCTTTTGACCCGTTTATGATTGTATTACCATCAGTTGAGCAATATACTACTTCTGCTCTAGGTACAATCCCACTCAACTATGGAAATAATGAATATAAAAACAATTATTTGAATATAATAGCTAAGGGAGACCCCAACGATGAAAATAACAATCGTATGCTAATGAATTCAATTAAACTAAATAACACTCCAATTAAGGATTTAATTGATGGGAATTACTACAATAGAATTCCCAATTCTGAATACTATTGGATTAGAGTATTATTAAATGCTATAGGTACGTTGGATATACAAAGTGAAACACCATTCAACGCTACTCTATACGGAATGGCTAATTTCGATTCCTACGGATGGCCCATTGGCAATAACTCAACCCAATTGAGAGATTTTGGACCACAAAACTCCGTTCCATTTATAGCTCAAAATAGCAGCTTAAATATGAAGTTACTTAGTACAAATCCTTCACTCGGTGATAAACTTATGTTACAAATAGCTAACGATGAAGCATCTGAGGTTAGGGTGTTTATTACAAACCTTGAAGGTAAAGTGATATTAGAACTAATGAACGATATAGTGATTACTAATCAAGAAGTAGAGTTCGATATTTCAGAATTGAAATCGGGTATCTATTTTATTAATTCATCTAATAGCAACTCACAATCAATAATCAAACTAGCTATCGAAAGATAACTACAGCTTAATTACCAACTCTTCTTCAGTTGGTTTTAGAGTTGGGCAATCGCCAAAAGTTATAAGGTTTTTGAAAGCCTTAACGGGTAGTTGCTCGTAATAGGACAGATTTTTGCTTAGCTCAAGTATTGCGGCATGGTGTCGAACCAGAGTTGTTTCATGCGTTTGTATTATTTGACCTTCTTCCTTGAGTTTCTTTAGGTCTTTTAGCTCTAATCTATATACTAGATTTTCGTATCTGACAGCTAAGTTAAGTAGTATGGAATTTACAGGTATCTTATCTTCTTTCAGGCTATTTGGGAAACCTTTTCCATTAGGCTTTTCCCACATTTTTAGGCAAGCATCGGCTACACTAGCGATGTTGAAGTTATCTAGTAAACTACTAAAAGATGCGACAAAATGATTCTTATAAGTCTGTTGCTCAGATAATGTCAAATCAGTAGGATCTGAAAGGTGATATTTGTCCGAACTACCTATTCTCTGTATACCTTGGATAAAAGCAGCATATACTAAATTCTCTGACTCATCTTCACTCAAATCAAATTGCTTTGCCAGATAACGGCAAGTAATACATATACTGCTCAGTCCTTGACGGAAATAATATCTTGAGTCATTTTGAGCTAATATATAAAGTGTATTTATTATTGAAAGAGTCTCAACGTTCATGTCGTGATCACCGACAAGACTATTTATTCTCTTTTCATATTTATCTATTGTACTTTCGTAATCTTTTATTCTATTAGTAAGCATTTTTCGAGTATTATACTCTTCGAATGCATTAGAGACATTTTTAATAAGTGCGATATTATCGAATGGTTTTACAAGATACATGAAAGCTTTAGCTACCGATATCACTTCCATTATATTCTGAAGATCTTGGTTTCCTGTCAGGATTATTCGTTTTGCATCTGGTACATATTTTATAGATTGATTTAGAAATTCAGAGCCCTGAATTCCAGGCATCATCTGATCACTTAGTATTACACCTGGTGTGTAACCTCGTTCTAGTATTTCTAAAGCTTCTTCACCTGAGTGTGCAGTTTCGAGTGTGCAGTATTTTTCGAATATTCTCGACAATAGCTTGACAATGATTTTGTCATCATCTACTATTAGTAGCTTCCCTAATTTTTTTTCTTCAACCATTCTAATCTACTACATTTATTAACATGTCGTGAAGTCTATCATAATCCTGAGTCTTGTTATCGGCATTTGCTAGTATAAGTATAGCGCCACTTGTCCAATCTACTTCTAAATGCTCGATGTTTAGACTATTAAGATTTGTTAAAATAGCATTTATTTTTGAATTATTCAACTCACAGATATAAATTAGATCAATTTCTTTTGTCTCATAATTAAAGTCCAAACTCAAGAACTTATCAATACTTCGTTCAAATACATAATGCACTGTGTTCTCTATATGAATGCTTGATAAGAGGATAAGACTCTTTTTTACTATCGTATTAGTTATATATTTATTAATTAGATATAAGTTCTTTTTAGAGTTAGTTCTGAAAGTATAAATCAAACATTTACGTTTAATAGTAAATGTGGGAATGGGATTATCTTTTTCTATTGTTACTAGAGTGCCGTGATTATCCGAATTGAATGTATTCAAAATCTTAACTGGAATATTTGCTATTAGAGTAGGTTTCAGAGTATCTGGGTGGATTACCTTCGCACCGAAAAATGCCATTCTCTCCAAACTACCAACGTTAATTCGATTCTTAGTTAATGCATTCTTGATTATCCTCGGGTCAGCTGACATTACTCCATTTACATCAGTCCATATTTGTAATTCTTCTGCTTGCATTTCGGCTGCAATAATCGCCGCAGAATAGTCCGAGCCACCACGACCTAGGTTTGAGATATTCCCATCTTCATTTTTGCAGATGAATCCTTGGGTTATTATCGTATTATAAGACTCTTGTAATTGCTTGATTACTTCTTTATTGTCTAGTTTGTATTGGTCACTTTTCTTATTATAAGTTAGGTGATCTGTGATATCCAGATAACTGCACATATTGTTTTGGTTATAGTACTCACTGAATATTGTAGTTGATAGTAACTCACCATAAGCTACTATTCTATTTGCTACATTTTCACTTATGTACTCTAGTAGCTCTACGCTGTATATTAATTCACTTAGTCCATGAAGTAATTCTTGTACTTTGCTTTTGGAATCTAATGATATTTGCAACTCATCTGAAATCTTATTCACCAGAGCTTCTATTTCAGAGTAAATTGAGCGTGCTGTATGTATATCTTCGGGAAGGGAATTAGTAATATTAATTAGTTTATCGGTTATGCCAGCACTTGCAGATAGTACTACTATCTTATCACCTTTTTGCTTACTAATAGCAACAGCGACTAAATGCATTGCATCGGCAGTACCAACTGAAGTACCACCAAATTTCATGACTATCATTACAGTTCCAATATTGGTGCTAAATGCTCGGCATCAGTTAAGTGTACTAGTATCTGG
>JAGXGG010000054.1 GCA_024636855.1 Ignavibacteriota bacterium
AGATTATTCAGTATCAAACGAATATATATTAGGAAGCGGCGTTACACACCATATTTCAATTATTATTGACCTGAAATAGCAGCTAATTTCATATCTTTTATACTCTGCTCTAAATTCCCTTTGAATAGACCCGATCCAGAGACAATCATATTAGCACCAGCATCAACAACTTGCTTTATATTATCAATCTTGACTCCCCCATCCACTTCTATTTCTACATGAGAAAGACCATTCGAATCAAGATAATCTCTTAGTGTTTTACACTTATCTAAGAAACTTGATATAAAACTTTGTCCACCAAAACCAGGGTTAACAGACATCAACAATATAAAATCACAATATTCAGCTGCATCAAAAGCATATTGTAGAGGAGTAATGGGATTTAATACAAGACCAGCTTTACAATTTCTTTCTTTGATTTTTGAAAGTGTTCTATGAAGATGATTACAAACCTCTGCATGAACTGATATATAATCCGCACCTGCATCTGCAAAATCATCAATATAATTATCAGGATTGCTAATCATAAGATGACAATCGATTGGAAGAGAGGAATGAGGTCGTATTGCTTTTACAATAAGAGGTCCAATCGTTATGTTTGGTACAAAGTGACCATCCATAACATCGACGTGTAATATATCTGCTCCAAATCTCTCACAGTTTTTTACTTCTGTTTCCAAATTAGAAAAATCGCAAGAAAGCAAAGAAGGTGCTATTTTTAATTGATGTGTCATTATTTACTTCTTTACTGCTGGTTTAGAATTTTCATAAAGTTCATTTAACTTTCTATGTACTTCGAATAAAAGAGTACCTTTTTTATAATCACCATTTTCATCAGGAATGCCAAAATCTTTGCCCATTAGTAGTTTTGAACCATCTTCGATATTCTTTATTGAATGGATACTAAATTCATTTTTCTTAACTGATTCAATAATTTCCTCACTCAACATAAGATCATTTACATTTTGTTCTGGAATTATTACTCCTTGTTTGCCAGTGAATCCTCTTGCCTTACAAATCTCATAATAACCTGTAATTTTATCATTAACACCACCAATTGGCTGGATATCACCTTTTTGGTTCAATGATCCAGTAATTGCGAATTGTTGAGTAATTGGGGTATGAGATATCGCAGATAACAACACGTAGATTTCTGCAGCTGAAGCCGAATCACCATCTATACCACCATAATTTTGCTCAAAAGCAATAGAAGCAGATAATGATAATGGTTTCTTTTGAGCAAATCTCTCAAGGAAGAATCCTTGAATAATTAGAATACCTTTATTATGAATGGAGCCGCTTAATTGTGCTTCCCTTTCAATATTGATTATTCCTCGATTTCCAGCACCTATAGCCGCTGTTATTCTAGCAGGCTTACCAAATGATGCTATACCAGTACTCATCACAGTAAGACCATTAATCTGGCCCACTCTACTACCTTCTGTATCAATTAAAGTACTACCTTGCAGTATATGATCAGTAATTTTCTGATCTATTAAATTGTTTCTAAAGTTTCGTTGCTTGAGTGCTTCTTTTACATGAACTTCTGTAACTAGCTTTTTATTAACTTGTTCCGCAAAATATGAAGATTCGCGTAGTAAATCAGCTATATCAGAGAATTTCAAAGTTATTCTATCTTGGGAACCAGCGTGTGCAACTGACCATTCTAGTACCTCCGCAACTGCTTTGGGTTTGAAATGTAATAAGTTTTCTTCATCGCATTGTTTAGCTATAAAACTTATAATACTGTCGAGTAATTCATCAGATTTTGCAGTTTCATAGTCGAACTGTGCTAGTATTTTAAATATTTTTTTGAAGCCTTTCTCATTTCTATATAAATAATTATATAGTGATTGTCCACCAACAATAATAACCTTTACATTTACCTTAATAGGCTCAGGTTTCATTTGGCTTTCACTAACCTGTAGATAAGTAGCATAAGGCTGGATATCTAATTTATCATATAGTAAAACATTTTTAATCGCTTTCCACGAGACAGCTTCTGAAAATAAATCATTTGCACTTACAATTAGATAACCTTGGTCTGCCTGTAGTATAGAACCTGCTTTTACTTTTGAAAAGTCTGTTCTCCAATATCCAGAAGTATTGACTATTTTTTCAAATGAACCAAATAGATTACCATAGGTTGGATTATGCTCAATAATTACTGGTGCGCAAACTGTTTCTGAATTATCTAATATTATATTAACAGCAAATTTATCTGCAATTTGAGTCGCTATATCTACATTCTTAGTTTTGCCTAATTTGGATTGAAGGTTTTTAGATTGTTCAGAAGAAGGTAGGAAATACTTTACATTATCAAGAATAAACTCTTTTCCACTATCAAGATAACTCTGAATTACTAAATGCTTCTTATATGTTTTATTTAATTCTTTAAAACTTGCATTTATGATTGTTTCAGCTGTTTTTCTATCAAAGTTTATAATCTCTTCATGGAATGTAGTTACCATTTCATTAGCAGATTCAGCTAATTTGATGAGTTCTTCATGGAGTTTATTATAATCATTAGCTATTTGAGTTGCTTGTTTCTCAGTTAATTTCTTTTCTTTTATTAATGAATCAAGTGATTCAATTCTATAAGCCTTTTCATCAATCAATAAGAATATATCTGGCTCGGGACTACCTTTCGTATCTTCTATTTGTCCCCTAACAAAACCCTTTTTCTTCAATTTTGCATCAAATTCTTCAATTAAATTCTTTTCAGATTCTTGATAAGATTCGATTACTTCTTTTCTTTTATTAGTATAAGGTTCTTCTTGATAAACACTTGTTAATTTATCTAATAAATGCGTAATAGACTCATGCATTTTTTTAGAAAAAGAACAAGCTCCACCTTTTTCGAACTGTATTAGTTTCGGTCTTGACTCATCGGCAAAATTATTGACATAACAGTAATCAAAAAGTTCAGGACAATTTCCTTTTCTTTGTGATTTTTCAAGCATGTATTTTACTGTTGTCATACGACCAGTACCCGAAAGCCCAGTTACAAATATATTGTAACCTCGACTACCACGTAATTCTGCACCAAGTTCAATAGCTTGGATAGCTCTAGGTTGACCTATTATATGGTCAAGATGTTCTACTTCCTTAGTAGAACTGAAATTAAGTTTTTTTAGATCAATTTGCCACTTTAATTGGGCAGGTTTCAGTTTTATTGCTTTAGGTTTAACCACACTTCTTCTGTACTATTTATATTGTCTTAGAAACTCAAGTCTATCTTGAAGTTTTGCTTTGGGAACTAGAAGTTCTTCTTTGCCTAATATTGCTTCTTGAGGGCTAGTATAAACTATTTCATAGTCTTTACTCATTACAATTGCTTCTTCTGGGCATACTTCTTCACAATAAGAACAGAAAATACATCGAAGCATATTTATTTCAAATTTTTCTGGGTATCTTTCTTTATCCTTAGGTGTTTCACCTGCCTGTACTTCGATTGCCAATGCTGGGCAAACTCTGGCACAAAGACCACATGCCACACAACGTTCTCCCCCATCTTCCTCGACCAATACTGGTCTTCCTCTAAATGAACCCGTAGGTTCCCATCTTTGTTCAGGATATTGTCTAACGAAGTCTTTAGGTTTGAACATTTGTCTTAAGGTAATTCCAAGACCCCTAGCTATTTCAGGGATATACATTTTTTCCCAAAATGTAAGTCTTTCTGCTTCTGTATTTTTTCTATTATTCATTTTTGTTTCTTTTCTATTATTGGTTATAAACGGAAAAATATAATTACTGCTGCTGTTACGAATAAGTTAATAATTGAAAGTGGTAATAATACTTTCCAACCCAAATTCATCAATTGATCATATCTGAATCTAGGCACAGTCCATCGTACCCAAATAAAGAACACAATAAAAATCATTAGTTTAGTGAAGAATGAACCGAATTGTAATAATGCTCTTGTCCAAGTCCCCTCTACTAATCCAAGAGAATCCCAAAATTCAGGAAAAGGTAAACTCCAACCACCAAAATAAAGTAATGCTATAAAGGCTGAGGCTGTTGCCATATTAGCATATTCAGCTAAGAAGAACATACCGAACTTCATTCCACTATACTCAGTATTGTATCCACCTACAAGCTCTGGCTCCGCCTCTGGCAAATCAAAAGGTGTTCTGTTTGTTTCAGCAAAAGATGACACTAAGAATATAATAAAACCTAATGGTTGTAGGAATACTAACCATCTTAGTCCAAACCAAGCATCTCTTTGGTAAATAATTATCTCATTCAAATTCAAAGAACCAGCTATTAAGACAACTCCTATTAAAGATAAGCCCATAGATAATTCATAAGATATCATCTGTGCCGCAGAACGTAAACCACCAAGCAATGAATATTTGGAGTTAGAAGCCCATCCTGCAAGAGTAATACCATAAACACCTATAGAAGTCATTGCAAGTATAAATAGAACACCAATGTTAATATTTGGAGCTATTCCCCAATAAACTGTTCTTTCACCTATTGTAACATAATGTGCGTAAGGAATAACGGCATATACTCCAATTGCAACAGCTAATGTTAAAAGTGGAGCTAATCTATGAAAACCCTGGTGAGCAGCTTTTGGAACTAAATCCTCTTTCATAAATAGTTTTACAACATCAGCAATCGGTTGTAATAGTCCCATAGGACCTACCCTATTCGGACCTACACGATTTTGAATCCAAGCTGATATTTTTCTCTCCAAATAAACTTCCACAGAAGCCATAACTAATACTATATTAATAATAATAGCAGCTTTTATTCCAAATTCTATTAATGTAAACGTTAAATCGCTCATATTCTATTTAGCCTTTATATTTAACTATTTTTTGTGTTTGTTGTGGTTTCAGATAATGTGAGATATAATTTACTGCTTTAGGATCAGGATTATTACCTTTTCCTAAAACTAAACCTTGAAATTCATCAAGTCTATTATAATCCATATCGTTGAAATTATTATAATTATCTGCTATTTCATCAAATATTTGAGATGATTTTGTATAGTTCCAATTTTTACCTAATTCTTTAGCTATGTTTTGCAGTATTTTCCAACTTTGTTTTGAATCTCTAATTTCGTGATTAGTCCATCGGTCGTTATCAGCACCAAATTTATCTAATCTACTCATTTTCATACCCATATATCTAAAGTTTTCTTTTGTTACTAATGCTGGAGTGAAATGTTGTACTCTACCATCAAGATTAGTATAAGTACCTTCAATTTCAGCAAAAGTTGAAGCTGGTAAAACTACGTCAGCATAACTATTAATTTTTTTGTTTGAGTTATATGAATGTACTGCTAAGAAACTTAATTTTTCCAATTGTTCTAGTATTTCAGGATAATCTTCAAAATCTTCTTCCATCACATACATCGCACGGATTTCACCAGTCTTCAGTTTAGTTACAAGTTCATCAGCCTTTATTCTAGAATCTTTACCAAGCCCTAATTCTTCGACACCTTTTGTATTAGGCGTCATATCAGATACACCTAATAAATCATCTTTTCGTGATTCATCAATATGTGCGAAGTAAAGAACATTAGTAGTATTCGAAATTTCACTAGCAAATTTATTGAAAATATAATTATCTTCATTCGTAGCTTTCGAAGATGCAATAAACACAATTTGATCACCTTTGAAATTTTCTAATTTATTAGCCGCAAATTTTATTGCTTCTTCCCATTCGACATCCTCTAAAATACCATCTTTACTAATTAATGGTTTAGTAACTCGATTCTTGTTTACGAAATCATAACTCAAACGAGCATCATCTCTTATCCAATATTTATTAACATACATATTGTTACGAGGGGTTATACGTAGTATTTCATTGTTACGTACACCTAAGTTTATATTTGTTCCAGTGCCATCAAAATGAGATATGCTTTCATTAGATGAAAGCTCCCATACTCTGGCTTCAAATCTGAAATCAGGACTAGTTAAAGCTCCTACTGGGCATATATCGATTACATTCATAGAATAAGGTGAGTCAAAAGTAGTACCATCAAATAACTCAATAGTTACGTGGTCACCCCTTTGCACAAATGTAAGTACATCTTGTTTGGCAACTTCTTGTGCAAATCGTATACATCTAGAGCAAGATATACATCTTTCTGCATCGAATACAACATTTGGACCCCAAACTTGACGCTTAGGTTTATGATTTTTTTCTTCTTCGAATCTACTTTGTCCTTTAGAATGCTTAAATGAGTATTCTTGTAATTTACATTCACCTGCTTCATCGCATATAGGGCAATCTAGTGGATGATTAATTAGTAGGAACTCCATAACGGCTTCTTGTGACTCAATCGCTTCATCAGAAATAGATTTTACCACCATACCATCTTGGACTGGTGACGCACAAGCAATTTGCATTTTAGGAATAAAGTTTATCTTTTTATTTCCATTTTCATCTAATTCATAATTCCCTTCTCTGTCTCTAGCTGGCATTCCAACTTGGACTAAGCACATACGACAATTACCAGCTACTGGTAAGTCGGGGTGCCAACAAAAATGAGGAACAGCGAGCCCATTATCATAGGCAGCTTCGATTATTGTTTTTCCGGGCTTTGTTTCTATAAGCTGGCCATCAAATTCAAATTGAGGCATTTTACCTTCTCCAGATTATATAATTATTTAAGGTTTTAAAATATTGTTATAAAACCTTTGCAAAATACAATTATTTTTGAAATTTTATAGAATTGTTCAGAATTTATATTGCAAATTGTGCTTTTTCGGCTATTCGACATAGTAACTGACCCGCATAATGAATCTCATAATACTCTTTTCCCAAATAAACACTGTCAATATTTGTATTTATAGTATTGATTTTAATTAAATCTGGGGTATTGCAGTTAGAATTCATTATTGAAATTTTTGTATCACTAACTAACCCAATATTCTTCAAAACTGTGTTTTCGAAGTCTAACATAATTCTAGAGTATTTACTTATATCGTAGTTAGATATTGCAGATAATCTGATTATTGGTATTGAGGAGGGGAATCCATTAATATTTTCTATTGGCAGATACACTCTGCTAATAGTGGATTTGGAGATACTTTCTAATAAATTGATGTTTTTACTGTATGTTAATACTTGTATGGGGATATCAAGTGAATTTTGTATTTGAATAACAGTTTCGAGAGACGTCATACTGTCATCAATTTGAATTAATATAGACTTGTTATTTTCCTCTCTAAAAAGTTTTGCTAGCTCTATTGGATTGTCCATGAATAGTGAGTTAAGTTTCTCAAATCCAGGTAAACCACTAATAGAAAACTTTGATTTACCATTTTCAAGGTAAATAGTAGGAATCGTTAAAATCATTTTAGAGTAAATTTCAAAGCTAGTTTTATCAAATCTTCTGAAGAATAATTTTCTTTTTCTATTTGTTTCAAAGCTGAATTGACTGCTTTAGTAGCCATAGATTTGTTATACCCTAAACTTTCTAGTGCAAGTGTTGCTTCTTCAACTGAATCATTCTTAGGTATCGAACTATCTTCTTCGTGCATTGATATTTTTGCAAATTTATCTTTTAACTCAACAATCAATCTTTCAGCTGTCTTTTTACCTATACCAGGTAATTTCTGTAGAAGAGATGTGTTTGCAGTAAGTATAGCAGATTTGAAATCATTAAGTGATATACCAGAAAGTATACCTATTCCACTTTTAGGTCCAATACCAGAAACCGAAATTAACAATCTAAACAATTGTCTTTCACTTTCAGCATAAAATCCATAAAGAGTAATACTATCTTCTCTAACAATCATTTCAGAATAAATGAAAACTTCTTTATCCAAGGGAGGTAAGTTTTCAAATGTATTCATCGAAATATGTAGGTAGTATCCTATACCACCAACATCAATCACTATAGATGTTGGTAATTTTTGGATTAGTTTTCCTTTGAGGCAAGTTATCATTATTTCAATATTATTTTTTGATAATAAGTACTATTTTCATCAATAATTTTAATAATATATGCACCTTTCGAGTAATTAGTTAAATCTAATTGATTTATTGAAGAGTTACTATTTTGTTTTTCAATTATTCTAACACCTAATGTATTGTATAACTCTATTTTAGCATTATATAATGATGGATCATTAAATCTAACGTTCACTATACCATTTGTTTCAGTTGGATATATACTGATATGTTTATTATCAGTAATTGGTTTTATATTACTAATTACTTCCACTGCAACAGGAGTTACTTTACATCCATATTCATCAGTTATTTCGACTTTATATTCACCGAATTCAGAGACAACTAATATATTCGATGTACTATTCTCTATTAGTGTATCGTTCAAAAACCAACGATATTCGTATCCCTCAGGCACTGATAAACTACCACTAGATTGGAATATTTCGATATCATTTCTCAGTGATGATTTGAATACTTCTAAAGTATCCCTTACTTCACAACCTTTATTATTAGTTGCAATTATAGTATATTTACCTGGCTCAGTTACACTAATGAATTTAATTTTTTGACCAGTTGACCACTCTATATTACTATAACTGAAAGGTGCTGAAAGTCTAATTGATTCCTTATTACTACAGATTGTATTTCCATCAGGTGCAGTTATCACATTTTCGTCCTTACTTAGTACATTTACGCTTACTACATTCGATTTATCTACACAATATGAATCTGTTGGATTTGTAAGAACATAGTTACCAGATTCTTTGACTACTATTCTTTTAGTTTTTTCACCATTGTTCCATAAATATGAGCTTTGATCATTTACGGATTCTATAATTACTGAATCACCTTCACAAAATTCTAAATCACCTATTATATTGATAGGTAAGTTTACAGATTCACAGCCAAGTAAGTCAGTTCGCCAAAGTCCTCTGCCATAAGTAGCAGCATATAATTTACCAGAGTTTTTATGTATTTCTAATTCGTCGACAACAGTATTTGGCATTTCACCTTCTAGTTTTTTCCAATATCCAGAATTGAGATCTGAATAAAATACTCCTATATCTGAACCTATATAAAGAGAGTTCTTATTTGGATTCTCAATGACGATTGTGTTAATAGGTAATGCAGGTAAATTCCCACTAATATCTTTCCATTCAATTCCGTTGTAGAATAAAACTTTGTCAGTATTCTTAAAACCAGACTTAGTAATATAAATCTGATAAGGATTATCAGGATTAATAGCGATATAAGTAATTGCATTAGAGGTATTATGTATTACCTCCCAATCTGTACCACCATTAGTTGTTCGTCTTAGTACACTAGTTGTTGCAGCATAAATAAAATTTTCATCTTTATCAGCAACTGCCAATGTAACTAAACTTAAATCAGAGTTATTCCCAAAATCTGAAATCTTAGACCAATTATTTCTATTGCCATAATTTGTATTTTTCCATACATTGAAATATCCAGCATATATATTTTTAGTGTTTGATTTGCTAATCATATAAGGTGTTACCCATGCGCCTCTCTCAGTTTCGCCATAGTTTTCTATTATATCACTATTCATCATCGAAGTAAAATTACTTCCACCATTACTTGATCTTCTCAAGTTTCCGTACGGTTGAGATACGTATACATAATTGTCATTTGTAGGGTCGATAGCGCATTCCATTCCGTCACCACTATTTGCTTTTCTCCAGTTTTGACCATCAAATCTAGAAGTTCCATTATCTTGACTTCCTGAGATAACATCAAAAGGAGAAGATTGAGAGACACCTAACCTATAGAACTGTGTTATATCCATACCATTGTTCAACTCATCCCATAAGTCTGAGCCAACTAAATTTCTATAAACACCACCATCATTAGAAACATAAAGCTTATCCCCAGATTTAGTGAAAGTAAATTGATGTTGATCGGCATGAATCTCAGGTTTTTGGAATCCACCATACCAATGAGAGTGTAGTTCCCAAGTTTGACCACCATTTAAAGACTTCCAAATATTAACACCACCAATATAAATTTCATTCTTGTTTTTAGGGTTGACAGCAATTGCTAAATCATATGGTCCTTGTCCAACATTTAAATCGCTCCCATCACTCCATCCTAGTAAGTTCCCAACCGATGATTGTGTTGCAACTTCAGAAAATGATTCTCCTTCATTTGTAGAAATTTCAACATTTAGAAACCCCCTATGTGTAGCGCAAGATAGTAAGTAAATATTATTAGGTGCATCAGGTGTAACTGCTATTTCAGTTCTTCTAGAACTGCTGATCTGATGGATTAAATCCCAGGTGTCACCATTATCAGTTGACTTATATATACTGTTATTACCAGAAAAATTCATTGAGCTAGCATATATTATACTAGGATTTGTAGGATGGAATTCCATATCTTTAATGGAAGTAGTAGTAAAAACTCTGTCCCATGTATTAGCACCATCAGTAGATTTGAAAATACCATCTCTAGAAGATATAATTACTATATCAGGGTTAGAAGGATGAATCAGAACTCTTGTTACTACTTTACTTTCACTCAATTCATAATAAACAGTAGTTTCATTAAATGTAACACCAGCATCAGTAGATTTTAAAAGTCCAACTGAGTAATAATCAGCATTTGAGCCCATAGTACCATTTGCATCACCAGTTGCCATATATACTACTTTAGGGTCAGAAGGAGCAAACTCTATATCAGATATTCCTAACGAAAGTTGGTCAGTCATATCTATTTCAATCCAGCTTTGGCCTGCATTAGTTGATCTCCATGCACCACCAGAAGCAGAGCCTGCAATCATATAATTATCATTTGTCGGTGATATAGCAAGATCATTTACTCTTCCAATTCCTTGAGATCTTCCGGTACTTTCAGGAGTTTTGAAAGGGCCATATTTTTCCCAAGTAACCGATTGTACAGAACTATTCTTAGTTTTTTCAAGTACTTTGTAAAACTCAGCTAATTGTTTAATCTCCATGGCATCAGGAACTTTTGATTCACCTTGTAATCTTTGTTCCCAAAACCATTCCCATCTTTTGAATTGCTTCCATCCTTTCAAAGTATCAGTATCTGCAGTACCAATCAATTCATTTTGGAATACTTTTTGTATTTGCTTGAAATTTAAGTCTTTATCATTCAAATCTTCAAATTTTTGAGACTTTAAAATAAATACACTTAATAGTAATATTACAATTATTTTTTTCATTCAATTTCAACTAGTTTTTTATTATTTTTTGAGTTATGATTTTGTTGTTAGTCTCTATCTGTAATATATACGTACCAATAGCTAAATGATTTAGATTTAATTCAATATTATTTGAATTATTTAGACTACTTAATGTCTTCACTGTTCTTCCATCTAGATCAATAATTTTGATATTTTTCACAAATAGTGATTCAGTATTAGATATAGTTAATATATCATCAAATGGATTCGGAGAAATCTTAAATAGACCGTTATTCTCGATAATTGGTACATTAGTAAAGATAAATGAGTAATTCTCAGATTTACTGGTACATTCCATTCCGTTTATAATCGTTTCTACGTAATAGTCAGCTTCTTCAAGAGGTTTATATTTATTTTCTTCTTCACCGAATAACAAATTACCATTTTGATACCATTTGTATTTGTCGGCTTGAGTTGTAGTATTGAGATAGCCATCATTATCAATATTTATATCTGGTTTAGGTGGTGAAGGTAATTTAGTAACTACAACACTTTGTGAAGTAGTACTACACCCATCTGTAGTATTTGCACTTACGAAATATGTACCTTCTTCTTTCACCCAAAGTGTTCTTTTACCCTTTTCACCATTTGACCATACGGAGTTAGTGTAAAAACCAGAATATTTCAATTCCACACTATCACCTTCACAGAATGTAGTGTTAGCTATTTCATTCAAACCCGAATCAGTTATTCTAATTTCTTTTACATCAATGAATTGAACATTCAATTCAACTGATTTAACTTCGCATCCAGTCTTATCAAATACTGAAACAAAATAAACACCGCTAGTCTTAGGGGTAATCTTTCTTGATTTTTGGCCAGTTGACCATTCAAATGTATCGTAGCTCCCATTTTCTAAAGTTAATTCTAAGTCTTCACCTTCACATACTTTTATTTGGTCATTCTGTATTTCAATGTTCGATGTAATGTTTGGAATATCCAAAGCACAATCATTAACAGGGATTTCCCACATACCTCTACCATAAGTTGCTGCACGCAACATTCCACTAGGATAATGAATTTTAAGTTCTGAAACTATTACCTGAGGCATTCCCTCTTCCATGTATTGCCATTTAGTAGACGCATCTTTTGTGAAAACACCAATATCTGTACCAATGTAAATACGGTCATTTGACCCTTTTTGATAAGTGATGCAATTCACTGGGAAGTTTGGTAGTTCTCCTGATATGTTAGTTGAGTTAGTACCAACGACTTTGAATACTTTATTTCCATTCGAATAGCCACTAGTTACTACATATATTTCTTCAGGTTTTGTTGGATTAACCGTCAAATTTCGAACATTTAAAGGATTTGGTGCTGTATATACACTATTCCATGCTTGTCCACCATTTGTAGATTTTAGGACTTGATTGTAAATAATTATATAAATATAATTTGAATTTGAAGGTGCCAAAGCAATTTCAGCTATTGGATAAGATTGTTGACCAAAATTACTAATCTTTGACCAACTTGCTCCTTGGTTTATACTCTTATAAACATTTTGATATCCAACATATAAATTTGAGTTATTTTCATCTATTGTCAAAGGACTAACCCATGAAGAACTCTCGTTTATACTTGGGTTAAATGGATATAGCATTGGTTGTTGTCCCCAAGATTGACCACCATTTGTAGATTTATAGAATACACCTGAACGTTGATTAAAATTTGAACCATACATAACACTTGAGTTTTTCGGATCAATATCACAATCAAATCCATCTCCACCTAAAACTGCCGCCCACTGAGTTTCTGTATATTTTAAAATAGTACCATTATCCTGCGCTCCAGCTAGGATACGTTCTTTATTGTCTGTAGCTTGTCCGAATTTATAATATTGAGTTATATTTAATCCAGCAGAAATATTAGTCCAGTTTTCTCCATCATCGGTTGATTTATATATTCCACCATCATTACCAACGTAAAGTGTACCTTTCGAATCATAGACTAATATATGTTGATCTGAATGAACTTCATCTACATCCTGAAATGCTTGCTGGAATGTTTTAATGTTATAAGTGTTTCCTCCATCTGTAGTTTTCCAATTATTTATACCACCAATAGTAACTATACTTTTACTTTTAGATGAAATAGCAATTGCCAAATCATACCAACCTTGGCCTCCTTGTGGAATCTGTCCATTTACTAAACCATCATAAGTGAAATATAGATAATTTGGACGTCCATTTGATGAAGTTACCTCATTCCACGATTGTCCAGAATTTTCTGATTTGAATACATTTCTAAACCCACCTCTAGGATCAGTACTTAACCCATAACATACACCTGGGTGTGCATCATTGACTGCAAGTTCAACTCTATTACAATTATTAATTGTATATGCGCCATTAGTAAACCATGTTCCATTAACATATCGCATAACTGTATATTCATTGTTTGCTGTCCTAAATGCACCATATAATATATCTGGATTAGTAGGATGCATTTTTAAATCTCTACAAAGTGAAGATTGTGACTTAGTCCAACTAGAACCACTATTATCGCTATGATATACACCTGTATTCGTTGCAATTATAAATTTTGATGAATTATTGTGATTAATTAGAACACTATAAATTATTACTTGATTTGACTGTTCTATTGATTGAGCTATTGCATCAATATTTACTTCTTTCCAAGTATTTCCATCGTCAGTAGATAACAACAACCCAGAACTAAAGGCTCCATATCCGGAACCTGAACCTACTGCATTAGCATCACCCGTTGCGGCTAGTAAAACGTTAGGTTTAGTTTTACAGATTGCAATATCTGATATTCCAAGAGAATAAACATCTGGAGTAACAGATTCAGCCCAATTACTTCCACCATTTGTTGATTTCCAAATACCACCAGTAGCTGCTCCAACATATATAATGTTTGTATTCGAAGGATTAACTGCTATTGCATTTATTCTACCTAATCCGGTTCCAGTCCAATTATATGGGCCTAGAGGTTTCCAGTCATCAGCTGCTTGAATTTTGTTTTCTTTACTATAAAGGTAAGTTGATTTAAAATTATTATAACTTTCTCTGACTTCTATCCTGCTTGGCATATTTCCATTGGCATCTACCCTAGAAGACCAAAAATACTCCCATCTTTTAAAAGGTTTAAACCCTTGACCTTTAAGCGGATTTTCAATGTTTGGATTCAATTCTTTCATTTCTTCAAAGTACTGATTGTACTCGTTAGAAATTTCGTTGAAACTATTTGTTTCTGATTGAGGAACCGAAGGTAGTACCTGTTGTTGTCCATAAGATAGGTTAAATGTTATAAAACACATTGAGAGTAGTATAGTAATTCTATTCATAATTAAACCAAGTTTTAATGTTACTTTTTTTTAATAAATCTAAAAATATATAATCTTTAAGTTACGAAATAATTTTTAATATTAATAATTTTGAGAGATAGTCCAATTCTTATATTTTTAGTAAATTCTAAAATTTATACGTAATTTTAACTATATTAGATTTTATAGACACTTCAACTCATAAGAACGTTACAATGAATAGAAATAAAAACTCACTTTCTGTCTGCATAATTGCAAAAAATGAAGAAAAAATGATTAGAGATTGTTTAGAATCAGTTAAAAATATTTCTAATGACATAATAATCGTTGATACTGGCTCTACTGATAAAACTAAATCAATAGCATTAGAATATACTAGTAAAGTGTTAAACTATGAGTGGAATGATGACTTTGCTTCTGCTAGAAATTATTGTTTAGAGCAAGCTCAAAATGACTTTATCTTATCTATTGATTGTGACGAAAGACTAATTGATCCTGACTTTGTATTATCTAAATTAGCACAAATAGATGATAATATAGGGGGTATAATGGTAAAGGTAGTCTCCTATAATGACAAAAAAGAGGGTAAGGATATATTCAATAATAAAATGATAAGGTTATTTAGGAACAACCCTAACATTAGATTTGAAGGTATTATTCATGAGCAAGTCCTCAATTCGATTATAGATGCAGATTATAAACTTACAGATTCGGATATAGAATTTATTCACGAAGGGTATAATCATGATGCACTAACAATGAGAAAAAAACAAAAAAGGAATCTCGACTTACTCCTCAGACAAACTAATTCAACTCCTGATAACGCATACAATTTGTTCCAACTAGCTAGAACCTATTTAGCTTTAAATGATTTAGAAAATGCTGAGACAGAAATCTTTAAAGCAATTAACTTTTCCCAAAATGATGATTCAGTAAAACCTCAAGCATTAAATTATGGTGCCTTAATAGCATATAAAAATAATCAAAAGGAATTAGCACAACAAAGAGCTGAACTATCATTATCACTACTTCCTAATCAAGGTTTTGCAAATTATATTATTGGAGAGTGTAATTTCGATAATCATCTACACCAGAAAGCACTGGGGAACTATAATGCAATGTTAGAAGCTTACCAAAATGAGGATTTGAAATCGAACATAATTGGTGATTATAGATTACCTACTTCACAGATTTACTTCAGAATTGGAAGATCAAACTTAGCAATCGGTAATATTAAAATTGCAAAAGATAATTTCAAGATGGGACTTGAATACAATGAAAATGATTTAAATTGTCTAGTTGGAATAGCAGATATTCTTAACAAAGAGACAGACTATGAAAATGCTCTTATTTATCTAAGAAAAGCAAAAAAGTCAGCCCCTCATAGAAAGGAAATTGATGGATATATCGATGTCGTATTAAAAAGTATAGCAAAAGCTAACCAATCCAATACTAACAAATTAAATACAATAATTGATAATGAGGAGAAACCTCTACTTACACTTTCGATGATTGTAAAAAATGAAGAAAAAATGCTCAGAGGATGTCTAGAATCTGCTGAAAAGATAGTAGATGAAATAGTAATTGTAGATACTGGTTCAACTGATAGAACCATTGAAATAGCTAAAGAATTTGGTGCTAAAATCTATCACTTCGATTGGATTAATGACTTTGCAGCAGCAAGGAATGAAGCTATTAAGCACTCAAAAGGAAGATGGATTCTATATCTAGATGCTGATGAGAGAATATCTCAATTTGAAATACAAAAATTCAGAAAATCATTAAGTGAACTATCTGAGAATTCTGGTGGTTTGATTTGTACTATCGAATCACCTCATGCTAAATTAACTGGTGGCGAATCTGATGTACATAGAGGTAGTTACCCAAGAATATTTAGGAACTTAGGTATAGATAAAGTCAAATTCCAAGGTAGAGTTCATGAACAAATATCTCCTTCATTAAAAGAAAACGATCTACAGTTACTTCAATCCGATATAATTATATATCACTTGGGATATGATCAATCTCGAGATATAATGGAAGGTAAAATCGAAAGAAATTATCGTATGTTATTACAACATGTGAGAGAAGAACCAACAAATGGATACGCATGGTATCAACTAGGTCAAACATTAGGTCATATGAATTTGAAAAAAGAAGCTGAAGAAACAATCAAATTTGCATTAAAATGTGGAAATCTATCCCCTATGATAGAAGCAAGTGCTACTGCAAGCCTCGCACAATTTACTGGAAATGATAAACGGTTTGAAGAAGCACTTAAATGGTCAACAAGATCTTTGGAATTAACCCCCAATAGCTTGTACGCAATGAATTTAAGAGCATACTCACTACTACATCTTGGTAAATTCGAAGAAGCAGAAAAAGAATTTGAGAAAACTTTAGAATTGAAAAGCAAATTCTATAATAATGCACCTACTTCTGGTTATGATATAGATGTACCAAAATCTATAATAGAAGAAGGGTTAAATAAATCTAGGAATAAAATCTATCCTAAACTATAATTCTTTTAGAATAGAATCGAGTTCAAATATCAGCCTATCAACCATTGAATTATCAATTATATATGGTGGTACTAATCTCAACACATTATTAGATGTTGAGTTAGCAATTAACTTCCTATCAAGCAACGCTAATATAATTGGTTTAGCTGGCATATTAAATTCAAGGCCGCACATTAAACCAAGTCCTTTGTAAGTTTTAATTTTATCAGGATATTTTAGAATTAACTCTTGTAATTTCTTTTTTAGATAAGACGCAATTCGGTTAATATCTGTTTGTAATCCTTCATTTAACTTTTTCAATACCACAATCCCA
>JAGXGG010000055.1 GCA_024636855.1 Ignavibacteriota bacterium
AATGGCCCATAAACTATATAACTATGTCCTGTTATCCAGCCTGGATCAGCAGCACACCAATATCTATCTTCATCATGAATATCGAATACATATTTTAGAGAAGTATAAGTACCTACCATATAACCACCGTGCGTGTGTAGTATTGCCTTTGGTTTGCCAGTAGTACCTGATGTATATAGCATAAATAGTGGATCTTCAGCATCTAGTATTTCTGCTTCACATTTAGATGATGCTATAGGCATTTCCATTAACTTGTGATACCAATGGTCTCTACCTGCTACCATATCCACTTCATTTTTAACTCTTTGGACACATATAATAGTATCTACATAACCTGAACGGTCAGCAGCTTCATTTGCAATTTTCTTTAACTCTACTACTTTTCCTCTTTGGTAAGAACCGTCGCAGGTGATAACAACTTTCGATTTACTATTTTCTATTCTCTCATGTAGTGCTTCAGTTGAGAATCCACCATATACAACAGAATGAACGGCACCTATTCTAGCGCAAGCTAGCATAGCAATGACCTGTTCCATTACTCTTCCCATATATATAGTAACTCTGTCCCCTTTCTTAACTCCGAAGCTCTTTAGCACATTGGAGAACTTGCTTACTTCTCTATGCAAAGCGAAGTAAGAAACTGACTTGGTCTCCCCTTGCTCTGATTCCCATATATAAGCAATCTTATTTCGATTAGCTGTTGTTAAGTGAACATCAAGACAATTGTAAGTAATATTTGTCTGAGCACCAACAAAAAACTTGTAAAAAGGTGCGTTCGAATCGTCTATGTATTTATCCCACTTCTTATGCCAATGAAGTTCATCTGCCATTCCAGTCCAGAATTGCTCTGGATCAGCTTGAGCCGAATCGTTTAGCTTGTCCCAATCTTTTATATGAGCTTTATCAATTACTTTTTGAGAGGGATTGTATAATTTTTGAGTCATTTTTAATTCTATATTTATTATTTAAATCACGCCTAGTCCAATAGCGATAGACACTAATATAAGAAAAGTACCGATTAATATTCGAATAAAATCAATAGTTATTTTCTTTAGATAATATTTTCCAATAACTGCTCCTATAAATGCTGAGAGTATAGCGGCAATTAAAAGCTGCCAGTTTTCTCCTACACCAGCTGCTATTCTACCAAATCCATAGATGAAAAGTCTAGAAACATCTACCATTAGTGAAATAATAATACCTGTTGCTATATATACTTCTTTAGGCATTTCTGCTTTTATTAGGAATGTACTTCTCAGCGCCCCTTGATGACCAGATAATCCTCCAAAAAACCCACTTAGTACTCCGCCAAAGGGTAAAGCTTTTTTTGAAATCGTTATTTCTCTTAGTCTTGGTACTAAATCAAATAAAGCGAATATTATCATGAGTGAGGCTATGGTTATATTAATTGGTGTGGTTGCCAATTCATATCCAAACAGTGAATAAGTATACTGTATATCAAAATCAATCAAGGCATTTAATAAACTTGCTCCTATTACTGCAAATATCATGGAAGGAATACCAAAGATAAGCACGACTTTCCAATCTACGTGTTTCTTCATTAGAAATGATTTGAATATGTTATTCATAAGATGAACTATAGCTGTCATAGCAATGGCTATATGTATTGGAAAATAAAGTGCAAAAGCTGGTAGCAAAAGTGTACCAAGACCGAAGCCAGACATAAATGTCATAAAGCTAGCGACAAAGGCTATTAGAATTATTAGTACTAGTTCCATAATAGGTATTATTTCTATTTTGTTCAACAGAATTAGAATAAAGTTAGTAATTTCTTCGTAATTCGAACAGCTTAATATTTTTAATTCCAATATTTATTACTAATTTATTTACTGATAAAATATCAATTTTGAGTTAAAAATGAAAAAAATACTATTTCTATTCCTATTTATACTTGCTATAAACTCTTGTAAAAAAGATGAAGGCGATATCGTAGCACCGGGCAATGAAGAATATACATGTGATATCTTGGGCAATTTTTATGACAATAATGCTATGCAAATTGACGAAAATGGTAAATTTAGCTTATATCTCTCTAAAAAGTCATTAGATAAAATACCAGATTGCATTGGTAATCTTGATAGCTTAGAGATACTTTACCTTGATGATAATCAATTAATAAGTGTACCTAAGAGTATTGGCAATCTTCAGAGTTTAGAGAAGCTAGATCTTGGGAGTAACCGGTTAACAAATTTACCTGAAAGTATCAGTAATCTTAAGAAATTGCAGGAGCTAGACCTTGGGAGTAATCAGTTAACAAATTTACCAAAAAGCATAGGAAATCTTCAAAGCTTAGAGACACTTTACCTTGATGATAATCAATTAATCAGTATACCTGATGGTATTGGCAATCTACAGAACTTAGAGATACTAAGTCTTTGGAGTAACCAGTTAACAAATTTACCTGAAAGTATCGGTATTCTTCAGAAACTAAAGGAGCTAGAACTTGGGAGTAACCAATTGACAAACTTACCCGGATTTATTGGTAATCTTAAGAATTTAAGTTCGCTTGGCATTAGTAGTAATCAATTAACTACATTACCAGAATTTATTGATAATCTTAAAAATTTAAATTCACTTAGTATTAGTGGTAATCAATTAACTACTTTGCCAGAATTTATTGGTAATCTTAAAAAATTAAATTCGCTTGGTATTAGTAGTAATCAATTAACTACTTTACCAGAATCAATCAGAAACTTAAAAGATAACCTAAAAATTTTATTTTTAGATGGTAATAACTTTTCAGAAGAAGAAAAAACAAAGGTTAAAGAATGGTTACCAAATACATACATTGAATTGTAAATAGATAAGAGTGGATATACTTTTATTTTTTTTGATTATATTATTTTGTTCATCAGATTCAGAAATAAGATATTGGTTTCTTCGTAAATTGGTATAATTACTTTACAATTTTTCACAGAGTTTTATGAAATTGATTGAATGCCCTCGCGATGCAATGCAAGGAATCCACGAATTTATCCCAACAGAAAAGAAAATAGAATATCTAAACTCACTACTTAAAGTTGGGTTTGACACCCTAGATTTTGGGAGTTTTGTTTCGCCTAAGGCAATACCACAACTAAAAGACACAGCAGAAGTATTAGAAGGTCTTGACCTTGGTTATAGCAACACAAAGCTATTGGCTATAGTTGCTAATGGTCGTGGTGCTGATGACGCTTCAGACTTTGAAGAAATCGGTTATTTGGGTTATCCCTTCTCTATTTCTGAAGAGTTTCAGTTGAGAAATACGAATGCTGACATAGAAGAATCTTTTGATAGAGTAAGAGATATTCAAGAAGTATGTGGTATCCATAATAAAAAACTAGTAGTATATATCTCTATGGCATTCGGTAATCCATATAATGAGAAATGGGATGCTGAGATAGTAGCAAAATGGATAAACAAATTAGAACGAGAAGGAATAGAGATATTCTCTTTAGCAGATACAATCGGGGTATCAACTCCTGAGAGTATAAAGTATCTTTACGAGAACTTAGTAAATGATCACCCTTCATTAGAATTAGGAGTTCATCTACATAGTAACCCAGCATCTGCAAAAGAGAAAATACAGGCAGCGTATGAAGCTGGATGTAATCGAATTGATTCAACTATTAGAGGTTTCGGCGGTTGCCCTATGGCCAATGATGATTTGGTAGGCAATATATCCACTGAAGATGTTTTAGCAATAATGAAAGATGATGATAAAAAAGCTATTAAAATGGATTTATTCGAGGTATCTAGAAAATTAAGTTTTGATATATTTACTTAGACTTTGGTGTACTCTACTGTTAGAAACCACCCACGTTTCTTTTTATTTATAAATAGTGAGATAAACTTAGATGTTAGTCTAAAAACTGGGTTAAATCTTTCTAATCTATCGTAGAAAGTAAAGTATGTCTTTACTTCTAGGTCTTTCATTGGTAAATCTTTGATTATTTCTTTTGCTTCTTCTATAGTATAACCTTTTGTACCAGCACTTTCCATATTATCAAATAAAGCTTGATCTACTGTCATAGATAGTTTACCTTTAAGAAGTGCATGTTTTACCCAAAAGAAATATGCGAGCATTGATTTTCTATTATAAACCATTATCTTTGCTTTACCTCCAGGTTTTAGAACACGGTATATTTCTCTGAAAGCTTTTGGCGTATCAGGAGTGTGGTGAATTACTCCCCAAGAATAAACAAATTCGAAAGTATTATCAGCATACGGTAGGTTCTCACTATCACCTATTTCAAATTTTGATTCTAGCCCTTCTAAAGATAATCTATGCTTTACGTGTGCTATTGACTCTGGGGTCAAATCTATTCCATGAGCATCAGCACCATTTCGTACCCAATTAATAAAATCAGTTCCAGCACCTAAACCTACTTCCAACATTTTTTTTCCTTTTCCTGAGGGGAAATCAGCAAATTCTAGTATTTCTGGTTCTCTGGTATATCTTTTTTCTTCAATAGCATCGAAATATTCCTTAGTAAACTTTTTCTCATCTATCTCATCTGTGCCACAAGCTTGGTTATCCCAATAGGATTTTACTTCTTCTTTTAGCTCTTTATTTTTCATAAGCGATTTATTTATATATAATTCGTATATTTGTAGTTGTTAATTTAACAAATTTTATAAAAACTATTGTGCCTAGAATCAAAAACGCTATAAATATTATTTTACTAATGATTATTTGCTCTTATGCAGTAAAGGCGAAAGAACTCTTAGATTCTGATTTGAATTATAAAGTGGGTATAGGTTTTAATTATTCTGCATTGAGTAGTTATTATAATAATAACACTGAAGAAAAATCTAGTATACAAGGCTTGAGACAATTAACTTTCAATCTTGAAACTGGTGATTCTACATACACTACTCTAGGGGATATCAATATAGACTATGTTGAATTTCACAATAATTACTATTTTGAATATAAAATTAATAATGATTTGTCAGCAGAACTGAATTTGGATTTAGCCTATTATTCTTTAGATAATGGCTTTACTTATCTAGATACATTAAGAGATGAAAATCAAGAAATTATAGAAGATAGTAGGGGCAATACAATATCCAGAAAAATTAACATCCCGGATTTAAATGTTAGTCTTTTCAGATTGATGCATATTAACCCAAGAATAAATTATTATCTTTTAAACGATAAAGAGAGCAAATTAAAGGTAGAACTTGACGCCTTAGTTCCTTTTTCATATAATAATACTTCTGAGTACAAAGAAGGTCCTTTTATTGGTGATGGCTTTTTACAATTAGGAACTAAATTGAATTATCGTGCGATATATAAGACTATGCAATTACAACTAGGTGCAGGTTATCTAACTAGAAGTGAAGTTTATTCTGATCAAGTTAATGCGCAATTTGGAGTAATGTTTACAAAAGTAACAGATACTTATTTCTATATATTCGCTGACTATAATCATAGTTTATCTAGCCCTGAAAATGTTGAATTTGAGATTACTCAGCTACCAGCATTCGAAAGTTATTTATCTACAATGTTTGGACTTAATGTAAATATAGATAATTTTGAACTAGACTTAGGTTATACTTTTGTTCCTTTGGGAAGAAATTATTGGGTAATGAATCGATTAAACGCAAGTTTTCATTACTTTATAAAATAGAAAAAATTTAGAATCGTCGTAAGTTCAATATTTGTAGTAAGTATGAATTTCCGGCATAATGTTTGCATTACTTACTACAAGACATTTTGTGTCACCGTATCATAAACTAATATAGGTTTTAAAACCTAGTATGAGAAAAAAGAAGAATAATTCGAAAGGATTACTAACTAAGCTTTTGCTTACTTGTGTAATCACTTTCAGTATTATCACTATTTATAATCACGATAGTGCTACTGCAACAAATGAGTATTCACCACTAACTGCTTTTGAAGATTTGTCAAGTGAATTTACTTTTTTAGAAGGAGAAGAGTTTGACGAATATAGATTCGAAGAAAACATTGCTCCCAAATATTCAATTGAATTAGATGGTAAAGCTTCCTATTATGCAGACAAATTTCATAATAGAATGACTGCTAACGGTGAACGATTCAATATGAATGATTATAGTGCAGCTCATAAGACTTTACCTTTCGGTACTATTCTTAGAGTGACTAATATAAAGAATAATAAGAAAACTTTTGTTCGAATTAATGATAGAGGTCCTTATTCTGGAAGTAGAATAATAGACCTATCTAAAAAAGCTGCCAAAGATCTAGGTCATCTAGGTCTATATAGAGTTAAATTAGAAGGATTTAAGTTAGGACAAAAGAAATTCAACACAACTGATAAAGACTATTATTTTGGACTTTCGTATGAGAAAGACTTAGTATGTCTTCCAATAGAACATTATTACTTTGTAGATTCGACTGCAAAATTTGGAGACATAGTTAGAATGTACAATATGGCTATAAAAAATGATCCAGATATAATGATATTAGCAGATGCTTCCGAAAAGAATAGAATGGAAGTCAAGCATTCTGATATGCTTTATTATTTGGGTAAGGTCAATGAATCTACGATTTACGAAGATCAGATGGTCTCAAATCAATAGGAAATATAAAACAGCTTTTCGGGGCTGTTTTTTTTTAACTTGTTAGAGCTATATCAATTTGTTAATTTAGTAAACTTTTTAAGAAAAATATTTTTGGAGTTAATGTGAAAAGATTTATAATAGCATCCCTGTTTTTATTCATTGGAGCTGTATTATTACAAGGTTTCCAATGTGCGTCTCAAGAAATGAATAGTGCAAAAATGGATTATCAAAAAGGAAAATTTGATGAAGCCATAGAAAATATCAGAAAAGAGCTAAAGAAAAATCCTAAAAATGAAGAAGCTCATATTTTGCATGCTCAGATATTATTTAAAAAAGGTGATTATGAAGGAGCAGCAAACGTAATTGCAGAATCAAGAGATTACATTAAATCTAAAAAGAATAAAGAGCAAGCTGCATTTATAGAAACACAGATATTATCTAGCGCATACTCAACAGCTTACAAAAGTTACCAAATGTATTTCCAGAAAAAAGAAGAGAAATACTTGGATAACTCTATAGAGGCTGCTAATTTGAGTTTAAAACTTCGTCCTCAATTATTTGATTTATATAATTTGAAAGGAAGAGTTTATGAAGAAAAGAAAGACGATGCGAAAGCAATTGAATCCTATGAAGAATTTATAAAAGCAAATAATTCTGAGTATGAGTTAGCAAAGGAATCAAATATTAACTTGGATATGTTTAGAGAAGAAGCTCTTACAATATTAGGTCAACCAACTGAATCAATTACTTCTGTACTTGACAGTTCTAAAGGTATCACAACTATTACAGATAGAATTATGTTTGAAGGTAATGAAGTTTACTTACATTCAATCAAAGAATCTAATGCAGGTAGCTATAAAGTAGAAGGTTGGAGATTAAATTTACCAGAAGAATGGAGAAAAGCAGAAAAATTCCAATATAACCCAATTAATATTGACCCTTATGCTGCTTTAGCTCAAAAGTATTATAGTAATAAGAAATATGATGATGCTATTCGTAACCTTGACTATTTAATAACGTTGAAACCTTCTAACAAAGAAGCAGGTGGATTAAAAATACAAATATTACAAGAAACAGGTAATACTGATAAAGCAATTGCTGAGTTAGAAGAAGCTACAAAGTCATCACCTGACAATAAGAGATATTGGTTGCAGTTTGGTGATTTGCTCTCAAGTATGGGCAAATATGAAGAAGCTATAAGCAAATATGAGTCTGCTTTGAAAATAGATCCAGAATATGATTATGCACTGTATAATATTGCTTCTGCTTATAAAAACAACGCCGGTTTACTACAAAAAATAGAACAAGAGAAATTAGAGAAAGATCCTAATTATCAAATAAAAACAGAGAATTATTTTCCAGATTTAGTAAAATCAGCAGAATATTATACTAGAACTTCTCAAACAAAGCAGTTCACAGACGATCATAATGTTTTACTACAACTAGCAAATATATATCAAGTAATCGAAAATGAAGAAAAGTTAAAAGAAACATTAGTAAAACTAGAAGAAGTTGAGTTTATGGTAGAACAAAACGAAAAAAGAGCATTCTATCTAGATTTATTGAAGTTATATTCTACAATGAAAAATGAAACTAAAACTCAGTTGATTCAAAAGAAACTAGAAAATTTAAAATAAGGAAAATAATGAACGACCCTAAGAATAATAACAAAAATAGCTTGAATATAGAGATTTCAGATGAAGTCTCTCAGGGAACTTATTCTAATTTAGCTATTATAGCACACAGCAAAGCTGAGTTTGTCATAGATTTCACTAGAGTATTACCAGGAACTCCAAATGCAAAAGTTCACTCTAGAATTATAATGACTCCACAGCATGCTAAAATGCTTGCTAGAGCATTAAATGATAACATTGGCAAATTTGAAGCAGTAAATGGTGAAATTCATTTAGATGGAAGTGGGAATTTGAATAATTTCCCTGGATTCGAAGGCGGTTCTGGAAATACTAAAATTAATTAAGTTAATACAGGAAAGCGAAATAGATGTCTTCTTCTAATCGCAAACTGTTAGAAAATTTATCGTTCCAAAGTATAGCAGAATTTGCTGGAAAAGGACTACAAGCTATATACACCATTTATCTTGCCAATGTATTAGGGGCTGAGGGAAATGGTGTATTTGGCATTGCTACTTCTACAGTATCATATTTTATTCTATTCGTTAGCTTTGGGATAGATGTATACGGATCAAGGGAAGTTGCAACAAATAATAAAAATGTAGAAAATAATGTAAGTCATATTTTCTCGTTGAGATTACTTCTGGCAGTTGTTGCCTATGTCATACTTATTGCTTTTACCTACCTCTTTGTAGATGATATACTTGTTCAATTCGCTATACTGATTATCGGTATCAATATTTTTTCTAATGCCATTCTTTTAAACTGGGTATTCCAAGGATTAGAGAGAATGGGTATAATAGCAGTCAGAACTATCTTAGTATCTGGGCTTAGTTTGGTACTTGTTCTTTTATATGTTAATGGTCCAGAAGATACTTTATTGGCACTTGGTATATTATCTTTCTCTTTGTTATTGAATAGTATATTCATGACCATTTATTATCTAAGTAAGATAGGTAAGATTAAACTAAGTTATAGTTCAGACAATTGGAAAAGAATAGCTAAAGGCTCTATTCCTATAGGTTTATTTTCAATAATGGTTTCTATAATGAATAATATAGATTTATCATTGATTGGAGCACTTCTTACAGATTATAAATTTGAAGCAGGTATATATCATGCTGCTTATAAAATAGTTGCTTTGGCTATAGTACCATCTATAATTATTCAAAATGCGTTTTTCCCTCAGCTTTCTAGAGCTGAAAGTCCTGAAAATAGAAACAAATTATATAGCAAATATAGTAAAGCAATTCATGTAGTTGGTGGTATAACAGCATTTATCACTTATTTTTATTCAGATTTTCTAATCTCAAATTTACTAAACTCTGAATATCAAGGTTCTGTAATATTGATGAAATTATTTGCTTTTTCTATTTTTATAGTTTTTATCAATGTTTCTTTGTCTTCTACATTAGTGGCTTGGAAAATGGAAAAGCTTGTAGTCTATGCGACTATATATGCAGTAGTTATGAATATCTTTATAGATGTATTACTTATACCAAATTATGGGGCTTATGGAGCTACAGTAGCTACTATAATAGCTGAATTTACTCTATTAGTTGCGCTCTCATATAATCTATATAAGGCTACTAATAAAGTATATATTATTAATATACTTATAGTTTTTGTGATTGGTTTGGTATCAATAATGCCTGCATTATTATATATAAATCAAAATATTGGTAATATTGTTGGTATTGTAACTACAGTGATACTGTATGTTTTAATAACACATTACTCCGGTTTTTTTAGAATTTTAGATATTAAAAAGATATTAAGAACATGAAATATGATTTCGTAGTAGTAGGGGCAGGTTATTCAGGTTGTGTCTTGGCAGAGAGAATAGCAACTCAGATGAATAAAAAGTGCTTAATAATAGAGAAGAGAAACCATATCGGTGGAAATTGCTACGATTATTATGATGATAATGGTGTCTTAGTACATAAATATGGGCCTCACATATTCCATACTCAAATGAAAAAAGTCTGGGAATATTTGTCTAATTTCACAGATTGGATTCCTTATGAACATAAAGTGAAGGCCATAATAGATGGTATTGAAGTCACAGTACCATTTAACTTCAATTCTATTCATACTATTTATGATAAAGAAAAAGCACAGCGATTAGAAAATTTGCTAGTAGAAAATTATGGCTTAGGTGTCAAAATTCCGATTTTGAAGCTAAGAGAAACAAGCAACGAAGATTTGAAAGAACTTGCAGAGTTTATTTACGAAAAAGTATTTCTAGGTTATAACCTTAAGCAATGGGGAATGAAACCAGAGGAGTTAGACCCTTCTGTATCGGGAAGAGTTCCGGTCTTTTTGAGTAGAGACGATAGATATTTCCAAGATGCATATCAAGCAATACCAAAGCACGGTTACACAAAGATGTTCCAAAAGATGATAGACAATAAGAACATAAGCATAATGCTTCAAACAGATTACAAAGACGTAATTGATGATTTTGAATATGACAATTTGATTTATACTGGACATATTGACTATTACTTTGATTTCAAATTGGGTCGTCTTCCCTATCGTACACTGAATTTTGATATGCAAACACTTGATACTGAATTTTTTCAATCTGGAGCTCAGATAAATTATCCAAATGACCATGATTATACCAGAATAACTGAGTTCAAACACTTAACAAAGCAAGAACATAACAAAACGACTATAGCTTACGAATACCCAGAAGAATATGAATTTGGTAAAAATGATCCATATTACCCTATTCCGCAAAAAGAGAATCTAGAGCTATTTGAAAAATATAAAGAATTGGCAGAGAAAGAAAAAAACGTTTATTTTGTAGGTCGGTTGGCTGACTATAAATATTATAATATGGATCAGACAGTCGGTGTAGCTTTACAACTATTTGAGAAGAAAATTGCAACAAGCTAAAGAAATATCAAATATAAAAGAAACAGCTTTGTGTTTAGATTTAGACGGCACACTTATCAGAAGTGATGCTCTGTTTGAATCTATATTCCAACTTGCGAGAGTAAACCCACTTTTATTGTTTCTTGTACCCTTTTGGTTAATTAAAGGTAAACCTAATCTTAAAGAAGAGATAGATAAAAGAATTGACTTTAAGGTTGATACATTACCATATAATCAAGAACTGATTGATTATGCTATTAACGAAAGGAAAAATGGTAGAAAAATATATTTAGCAACTGCTAGTCATATTTCCATTGCTGATAAAGTAGCTAAACATCTCGATATATTTGATGGAGTTTATGCAACAAAAGATGGATATAACTTAAAATCTGAGAAAAAAGCTAAAGTTCTTAATGAAGAATTTGGAAAAGGAAATTATGTTTATGCAGGTGACGCTAAAGTTGATTTTAACATTTGGAAAGATGCAGCAGCTGCTATAGTAGTATCTAATAATAAATCATTTGTCGATACAGTTAATAATAAATTCCCAGTAGAAAAGAGTTTTTACAAAGAAGTTAATATATTCAAAAAGATAATAAAAGAGATTCGAGTTTACCAATGGGTTAAAAATTTACTTTTATTCTTACCTATTATTCTTGCTCATACTCTTGGAAACGTAACTGATTTAACAAATGTCTTTATTGGATTTTTCTCTTTTAGTATATCTGCTAGTTTTGTTTATGTCCTTAATGATTTGCTAGATTTGGATTCAGACAGAAGCCATCCAAGAAAGAAGAACAGGCCTCTTGCATCAGGTGATTTACCTATACAAATCGGAATAATTCTAGTACCAATTTTATTAATAACAGGTATTGGATTGTCATTTTTATTAAGTCAAAAATTTCAGATAATACTTTTATCTTATATTGTAATTACAACAGCTTACTCTTTCAGTCTTAAAAAAGTACCAATTCTGGATATAATATTATTAGCTACCTTATTCACAAGTAGAATAGTAGCAGGCGCTTTTGCAGCTAATGTTGATTTATCAATGTGGATACTAGCCTTTTCTATGTTCTTCTTTATGAGTTTAGCTGTATTGAAGAGATATACTGAACTATTAGTAATGAAAAAGAAAAATGAGATAGAAGCGAAAGGACGTGGCTACAACATAGAAGATATGGGGTTATTACTCAGTATGGGGCCTGCTGCAGGTTTTTTATCCGTGTTAGTATTTGTACTTTATATAGATAGTACTCAAGCTACAGGGCTTTATTCTGAGCCAAAAATACTTTGGTTGATAACACCTGTCCTTCTTTACTGGATTAGCCGAATATGGCACCTAAGTGTTAGAGGCAAAATGACAGATGACCCAATCGTTTTCACTGGAAAAGATAAAGTTAGTTATGTAGTAGGCTTAATTATTTTTATAATTGCATTTTTGGCCGCATAATGGAAAATATGAATTATCTCTCATTCAATAAGTATCCTAAAGTGTTTCCTAAAGAAGTACTCTTTCCTAATTGGTTAACTGATGTAGATAAGCTAGAATTAGTTGATTCAGTCTTATGCTATGGTAAAGGTAAAAGCTACGGTGATGTGTGCCTTAATGAAGACGGAACATTGATAGATACTACTAATCTGAATCATATTATAAATTTTGATAATAATACCGGCTTAATCAAATGCGAAGCTGGTATAACTCTAAAAGAAATACTAGAATTTACTGTTCCGAAAGGTTGGTTTTTGCCTGTAACACCAGGCACTAAATTCATAACTTTAGGTGGAGCAGTAGCAAATGATGTTCATGGTAAAAATCATCATACAGCAGGAACATTTGGTTCGCATGTAACTGAAATTGAGCTATTTAGATCAGATAAATTAACTTATACTTGTACAAGAGATAAGAATAAGGAATTGTTCTCTGCGACAATTGGTGGATTAGGATTAACTGGGTTTATTAAAACTGTTGAATTTCAATTAATCAATATTGAAACTCCCTTTATGTACGTCGAGAATATAAAGTTTAATAACCTTGATTCTTTTTTTGATTTGAATGAAGAATCAGAAAAGTTATTTCCGTATACTGTTTCTTGGGTAGATTGTACTACTAAAGGCAAAAAGATGGGAAAAGGTATATATATGCGTGGGAGACACGCTACAAAAACTGAAGTGAGCAAGTCTTTTGAAATGAAAGACGGAGCTCTCCCCTTTCCAATTGAAGCAAGTTTTATCAACAACTTTACAGTTAAAGCATTCAATAAACTTTTTTATAGCAAACAGTTCAGTAAGTTTTCTACTCAGATAGTACCTTTTGAGCCATATTTTTATCCACTTGATATGATAGATGGTTGGGAAAAAGCTTATGGTAAAAAAGGATTTCTACAACATCAGTTTGTACTTCCTTATGATAATTGTAAAGAATATATGCATCTGATATTTGAAGAAATTGTGAACTCGGGGATGTCTTCTTTTCTAACTGTACTAAAATCATTTGGAGATGCTATATCACCAGGAATGTTATCATTTCCAAAGAAAGGTATAACTTTAGCAATTGATTATAGAATGGAAGGAGAGAAAACTTTAAAATTATTAGACAGGATAGATACTATTGTAGCAAAAAGTGGTGGTAGTTTATACCCTGGGAAAGATGCTAGAATGAGTCGCGATCACTTCCATCAGTTTTATCCTACTTTCGAGGAATTCTTAAAATATAAGGATCCGAATTTTTCATCAAGTTTTTACAGAAGAATAAAATGATAAAGAATATATATGTATTTGGTGCTACGAGCAAGATAGCAGAAGAAACAATAAAGAACTTCGCAAATGATGGAGCTAATTTCTATCTAGTTGGTAGAGATACTGATAAACTTGAAATAGTAAAAAAAGACTTGATAGCTCGTGGAGCTGGTAAAACAGAAGTTGAAGCCTGTGATGCACTGGATTGGGAAAAGCATCCAACAACTATAAGTAATGCTGATAAATCAATTGGTCAACTAGATTTGATATTCATTGCTCATGGTACTCTACCTGATAATGAAGGTATTCGTAATAATCAGATGAAAGTCATTGAGGAATTCAATATTAATTGTACAAGTGTAATTTCTCTTAGTACAGTTGCTTCAGAGTACTTTGAGACAAAAGGCAAAGGAACAATAGCTGTAATATCTTCAGTTGCTGGAGAAAGAGGCAGACAGAGCAATTTCATCTATGGAGCTGCTAAAGGTGGTGTTTCCAAATACCTAGAAGGACTAAGAAACAGACTATTCGAAAAGGGTATAAAAGTAATAACTATCAAGCCAGGAATGGTTGATACACCAATGACTAAAGACTTAGAAAAAGGATTATTATTCGCTAGTCCTGCTAGTGTAGGTAAGCAAATCTATAAAGGTATAAATGTAGGTAGAGATGTAATGTTTGTGCCTGGATATTGGAAGATAATAATGGGTATTATCAAATCTATCCCTGAGAGTATTTTCAAAAAGCTGAAGCTCTAGGATAAAGGAATCTTGAAACTAATCTTAGTTCCTTTACCTTCTTGGGATTCTACTATAATTTCGCCTCCGTGTTGCTCAATTGCATTGCGCATTATCATAGTACCTAATCCTGTTCCTCCTGCAGACGTAAAATAAGGTTTAAGCATGTTCTCTTTTACTTCTTTGCTCATACCTCGTCCATTGTCTTGTACTTCGAAATAAGCATATTTTGTGTTCTTATGTGCTCTAAGTACTAATCTTCCTGAATCATTATCTTTCATTGATTTCAAACTATTTTCAGTAGCATTTCTGATAGCTCTAGAAAGCTTTTGTTTATCAACATATAATTCAAAATCATTACTTTCATCAACGAAAGTGACATTAGGATAAAATTCAAAATCGAATTCTTCGATTACCTCAGCAATTAATGATTTTGCATTATGTTTTGCTTTATGTACACTTGAACTTCTACCAACAGTAACTATATCTCTTACTTTTTGGTTCAGTATGTTAATCTGTTTAATTATTTTATTTTTCTTGTCCTCTGATGCTTCGCTATTCGTTTCAAGCTCCTCAGCATTCAACTTAAGTGTACTTAAGTTAGTTTGCATATCATGGGCTAATTGTGCGAAGTTATTTAATTTTTGTTGACGTAGCTCTTCAGTAATATCTGTACCTGAGAGCAAATAGCCAACTACTGATCCCGTTACTCTTCTCTTAGTAACTGCACTACAAATGTATTCGTGCAATTCATCATTATGATATATATGTATTTTTTGTTGGAAACTCTCTTTTAGCCCCCTCATTTTCTCAAATATTTCGAATAGTTCTTTAGTATGTTCACTTATACAATAATACTTGAAAAATCTACCTAATGGAACTGAAGAGTCAATCTCAATAATCTTCATCGCGGTCTTGTTTATATTTATTAGATCTCCTTTTTTATTAAAGACAAATATAAAATCGTTATCAGATAACTCGAGCAGAGTAGAATTCAGTTCCTTCTTCTTAGAATAAAGAAAATATATAACTACTATGATAATCAATAATATTAGAGGAATAATGAAATTGATAAAACTATTATAATAATAATAAACTTGCCAAAATGTGTTCTTACTCTTAGTGAAAATTGAAGCATCTATAGTTGAGTAAGCAAAGTAATCATTATGATTTATAATATTGATTTTTGAATTTAACTCACTAGTAGTAATAGATATTGGTTTGTAGAAATTTACATTCAAACTTTTATCGAAATTGTAAATAGCATTCTGGAAGACAACAGTTATATCATTTTTCCCATAAAAAATACCTAAAGGAGAAATAATATAATTAGGTAATTCGTAAACTTGAAATACTTCAGAATTGAAATTAGAAAGAATTACGGAATATCTATCATCAGAATACGATATTGAGTAAACTCCTAAATTTTTATTATCTATAGACTCAATAACATAGTCCTCAGCTATCACATCTACCCAAAATTCTGAAATTAACTTCAAGGATTTAGTATAGATAAGTATATGAGAGTTACCTTCATAGTGGCATTCAATAATCAATTTCGAATTTTTTATATTAATAGAGTATCTATTTGCTGGTTCTATACGAAGTAATTCTTTCTCATATTTATGATTGATATTCTCAACAAGGTATGTAACATTCTCGGATGATCTAAGATAGTAAAATTTATTACTATCTATTTGCAAATAGCTATTTTCAATATACTTAGTAGTTAATGTTTGCTTTAGCTTTCTTTTTGTATCAAAATAGAAAAGATCATTATTTTTGCTAATTATATATTTGTCAAAAATTGAATATTGGATTTTTAAATTATCATTTACATCTGTATTTGTATCTAATAAAAATAATTTTTCTACAGAGAAATGGGGATCAAACCTAGTTAGAAAAGCTCTTCTTTTCGAAGTAGCTATAGCAGCATTGATAGTGTCTTTGGAATAAAAATCTCTAATTTCTGTATTGTTCAGAATTAATGATTTTTTTTGTAACTCGGAATTAAATATTGATAAAGTTGTTGTCTTGTCTAACCAATTATTCTTAATTATAATAAAACCATCCCTAGAAAGATTATAAATCTTTCCAGGATTCGTTTGCTTTTTTTCTAATATTATAGGGTAATTATCTTCCGAATTAGCATGTAATAAGCTCGGAAGTAAAAGACAAAATAGATATAAAAATCTAATAAAAGACAACTGTTCTCTCAATTAAAAGTAATCGTAAAAAAATATAATCCTAAAATTACAAAATTGTTTTACTATTCTTCTAATTTATTGATTTCGCTTTCTATATTCTCTATTTTTGATTGGGTTTCTTCTATTTCTTTTTGAATTTTATCTTTTATAGAAATATCTTCAACTTGTTCTACTTTTTCAACTTTAGTTTCTAATTTTTCTTTAAGTTGTTCTTTTTTGTACTTTTTTCTACTCTTTATAAATTCGTTGCGCTTTTCATCAAATTTACCAAAACCAACTCTGATACGTTTGAAAAGTTCATTTCTTTGAGTTCTAGTTAGTTTTACTATTTTAACTTCATCTTGAACAGCTATCAATCCTTCTCGAATATCATTCAAATCATTAGTAAAATCTATATAAGCACAAGCTTCATTTACTGATACTTCTAATTTAGCATAATTCTCATTGCACTCTTCGAGGAATTCCCCTCTGTTAGAATCTTGTTTTTCATTTAAACGGTTAAATACTTCTCTTACAGCACCGTATAGCTCATCACGTTGATTACGAGTTAGCACCTTTTCTTTTATAGCTTTCTGAGTCTCTATTAATCGTTTACGAGCAGACTCATAATCATCAGTAGAGTCAGCAAATTCAATTGCTTCATTAACTATAGGCTTTATTTCATTGTAGCTTTCAACTGACTTTTCTTTTAATTCTTCCCTTTCTAAATCTTGTTTTTTATTTACATTTTCAAAAGCTAATCTTATCAATCCGAAAAGTTCATCAAGATGATCTTTTTTCAACTTTAACTTCTTGAGTTCATTCTGACATTCTATTAGCTTTTCTCTTGCTTGGTTATAATTATCAGTTTGTACAGCAAATTTGATAGCTTCTGCAACTCTAGGTTTAATACTTAGATAGTTTTCTGAGATTTCCATCTCATATTTTTCTCTTTCTAAATCTTGTTTTTCATTCAACGATTCAAATGCTTTTTGTACAAGACTGAAAAAATCATCTTTTCTATCCCTATGAAGTTCATACTCTTTTAACTCACTTTGTAAGTCAATTAGTTTTTTTCTAATCTCAGAAAAATTTTCAGGATTTTCAGCTTCTTTTAGTACTTCATGAACTTTAGGTTCTATTTTCTTTAGATTTTCATCTAATTTAGCATTAATCTCATTTTTGATTTTATCCGAAGTCTCTTTCAATACTTCAAATTTTGATTGAATAATATCTACATACTCATCGCGTTCAGTTTTAGAAATTAAGAATAAAGAAAGAAGCTTCTCTTTTAGTTCTGCCATAGTCTTTCTTTCATGCTTAATTTCTTCCATCGAACTCAAATCCGATTTCAGCGCTTCAACATCTTTTTTCAAAGAATCAAATAACTGAATCTGCTCTTTTAGAGCTTCTTCATTTACTTGCAATTCAATCTTTTCTACTGAACTATCTTCTGACTCAACTTGCATATCCTCAGATTCTGCTACTTCGGGATTAACATTTATTGTTTCTTCGTTTATATTCTCAGGTATTTCAGAGCTCGGTTGAGCTTGCTCTGGATTTACATTTTCATTGATTGAGTCTGTCATATCATTCACCGGCTTTAAGGTTATATATTTTTATTTTCAGAAGGTACTTCTTCTGTTTTATTGTCTTCATTGTCTGTTACTTTTTCATCAATGATAGTATCAACTTTTTTACTTTTAATATTCATTGATTTAATAGCGTTTAATTTACTTAAATTAATAGGAGGTAACTCCTCGCCTTGCATTAGCATCTCTATTTCAACAGCATCAAGAGTTTCTCTTTCTAAAAGGATTTTTGATGTACTGTGAAGCAAATCTAATTTTTCAGTTAATAGTTCTTCAGCTTTTGAATTGGCATTAAATAGTATATTCTTAACTTCTGCATCAATTTTCTCTTGAGTACTTTCAGAAAATTCTCTTTGGTGAGCTATTTCTCTACCTAAGAATAATTCATCTTCACTTGTTGCATAGTTAACTGGACCTATTACATCCGACATACCCCAATCACATACCATCTTACGAGCCATATCTGTTGCTCTTTTTATATCATTGGAAGCTCCAGAAGTAGTATTTCCAAAGACTAGTCTTTCAGCAGCTCTACCTCCCATTAGCATTATAAGCTTAGCATCTATATATTCTTTAGAATACGAATGCGAATCTTCAATTGGTAATGATGCTGTAACACCTAAAGCTCTTCCCCTCGGAATGATAGTAACTTTATGTACAGGGTCACTGAATGGTACTAGTTTTCCTATTAGTACGTGTCCCATTTCATGATATGCTGTCATTTCTTTCTCTTTATCAGAAATAACAAGACTTCGTCTTTCGATACCCATTAGTATTTTATCTTTTGCATTTTCAAAGTCATACATAGTAACTTTATCACTATCCCTTCTTGCTGCGAACAATGCCGCTTCATTTATCACATTTGCTATATCTGCACCTGATAATCCAGGAGTACCACGAGCTAGTATCTTCAAATCTACATCGTCAGAAAGTGGAATTTTGCGTGTATGTACTGCAAATATACCTTCTCTACCTACTACATCTGGTCTATCAACTACTACTTGTCTATCGAAACGTCCTGGTCTAAGCAATGCAGGGTCTAATACATCTGGTCTGTTTGTCGCAGCAATAATGATAATACCACTATTCTGTTCAAAACCATCCATTTCAACTAATAATTGATTTAAAGTTTGTTCTCTTTCATCATGTCCGCCTCCTAACCCAGCTCCTCTTTGTCTTCCGACTGCGTCTATCTCATCTATAAAGACTAGACATGGGCTACTTTTTTTGGCTTGTTCGAATAAATCTCTTACTCTACTTGCACCTACACCAACGAACATTTCTACGAAATCTGCACCTGACATAGAGAAGAAAGGTACGCCCGCCTCCCCTGCTACCGCTCTCGCTAGTAGAGTTTTTCCAGTTCCTGGTGAACCTAATAAAAGAACACCTTTAGGTATTTTACCACCTAATTTCTTAAATTTTGATGGCTCTTTTAGAAATTCGATTACTTCCTCTAATTCATATTTTGCTTCATCAATACCAGCAACATCTTTGAATGTTACTTTCTCCAAACTTTCATCAAGTAGTTTTATTCTTGCTTTCCCAAAGTTGAATAACCCTCTCTGACCTCCTCCGCCACCTTGCATTCTACGGAATAAGAATATCATCAATACGAACAACAAAACTAATGGAAGTAATGTAATAATGGTACTCCAGAAGAAATCATCACCTTGTTCATATTTTAATTCGATACCTTTAGCTTCCCAAAGTAATTCGGTTTCAGTATCTAATACACCCAATTTAGTCACAAATGTAACTACTTGCTTTTTGTTGTCATCTACCTTTATAGTTACAGGGCTAGAAAGTTTACCATAGAACTCATAATCATTCATTTGAGTTTTGATGATAGTAGCTTCAGAAATTAATCCTTTGTCTAAAAATTCTTTGTATTGTGAATATGATACTCTTGCATCACTTTTATTTCCTTCTTGGAAAAATAATAATAGTGAAATCACCCCTAATGAAATAAAGAGCCAAAACATCATGTTTTTGCCCATTTTGCCCTGTTGTTCATCTGGATTATTATTTGGTGTTTTCTTGTTATTATTCTTGTCTGTTCCGTTCATTTATTTTGCCTTAATTTCGTATTTTTTAATGTTTATATATGACGCAAAACCCAAAATTAAATTTTTTATTTCTTATTTAATAGGGTTTTTAAGTATTTCTGCTTTAAGTATTTGTTTAGATTCTTTAGTAACTGCGTATTTACTACTCATTCTCAATCCCAACACCCATATTATATCTACTTTATCTGTTAATATAAGTAGTGACTCTTTGTCTATGTTGCTCAGTTTCTTATTATTAAGCAAATCAGATACTTTTACTGTACCTTCAAATCCGAATGGTGTTAATTTATCACCTTTTATCCAACTTCTTACAACTAGATTATTGGGCATAAACTCAGTATCAAAGAATTCTACATTGTTATCTTTGACAAAAACTACATCTTTTCTTTCAACCTTCGAAAATTTAATCTTATATCCACCAATTTCAATAATACCTTCAGGCTTTATAGTCTGATTGATAATAATTTTTTCGACTTTATTGTCTTTAGAAATTATTATCTTTCCTCTTTCTTTTAGAGCATATAGATTATTAGATATTTCTATTTTCGTGTTAACATTTTTACTTGTGAGCTCAGCTATTCGTTCAGTAAGCTCATAAGGTGCATGATGATATGCGAAATATCTAGAAAGTGTTTTCCTAACCATTTCGTTCTGTATTATCTCTGCATAAGAATCCAAGAATTGAGAGTTTATCTCAACTAATCCTTGATTAGCAGAAATAAATATCTTTTTAAAATTTGCTTCAGTATAATCACTAACAAATTGATTAGCACTCTTTATAATAGAGGAAGTTCTTTCGATTGTATTAACGAAACTTGGATTATAATTAGCCTCAATTTCAGGTATGAGTAGATTTCTTATTTTATTTCGAGTATAGACTAACTCATCATTTGTTTTATCTTCTACCCACTGCAACTCTCTTAGTTTTGCATATTCTATTAGCTCGCTCTTCGTAATATTAATCAAAGGTCTAACAACAAAAGAATTCTTTGTCAAACGTCTTCTTGTAGGAATTGATGTAAGTCCATGCAACCCACTACCACGGAAAAGATTAAGTAAAAATGTTTCTGCCAAATCATTTTTCGTGTGAGCAGTAGCCAAATATTCGAATTTGTTGCTATTACATATTTTCTCAAAGAATTGATATCTTTTAGCTCTAGCTGCTTCTTCTATTGACAATGATTTGTTATTAGCAAACTTTTCAATATCTGCTGAAGCTTTATAAAGCTTTAATCCATTATGTTTACATACTTTTTCTACAAATCTCTGATCTCTATCCGAATCCTTTTCTCTCAATTTATGATTGAAATGGGCTACAGCCAATTCGAATTTTAGCTCATCCTTTAGATTGATGAATATATCTAACAAAGTTATCGAATCTACCCCACCACTAACGGCTAGAAGTATTTTAGACTTTTTCTCGACATATAGTTCAGTTTCTAAAGTTCGCTTTACTTTGCTAAAAAAGTCAAAATATTTTTTTGACTTTCTATCTAAGGGTTTTAATTGTTCTGGATAATAGAACTTTGTAAATTTTTTAGTTTTTGTCTTCAAATTTTAAATCTTTTATTGATAAATTTTATTATACTTACCTAGTAATTGTATCATAGCAGCAAAGTCTCTATGATATTCCGATTCTATATATAATTCTTCATTGGTTCTAGGATGGATAAATCTCATTGAAAATGCATGCATAGAGAGTCTATCTAGAATAGGTCTTTCTTCTGTATTCTTTTTCAGATTGAAACGCTTCTTAAAATCTGATATTTTAAAAGACTCATTCCCACCATAATCAACATCAACATAAAGTGGAAACCCTAATGTCGATAAATGAACTCTAATTTGATGAGAGCGTCCAGTTACAAGATCGCACTCTAGCATAGTAGCTCTATCATATCTATCCAATACTTTTACTTTCGTTAGTGATTGTTTTCCTCTTGCTGAAGGTATAGAAATACCCTTTCTACCTTGACTTGGCATTATTGGAATGTCAATATCTATCTCATTTTTAGGGAAAATACCTTTAACTAGTACGTGGTAGATTTTTTCTATCTTTTGATTCTCAAACATCTCATTGAATGCTTTATGAGTTATAGCGTCTTTAGCATATATCATAATACCGCTAGTCCCTTTGTCCAATCGATGAACTACGAATATTTCTCCATAAACGTCATTTAGCAATTGCTTTAGGTTTGTTATATTCGGGTTATATCTATCAGGTACAGCAAGTATACCAGCTTGTTTATTAACAGCTACTAAGTAATCATCTTCATAGATAATATCATAAGGTTGATTGTTGTTTTTCATTATTTAGCGGCAGATTTGTATGTGTTACTCATTAACATAGCTATAGTCATAGGTCCAACTCCGCCAGGTACAGGAGTAATAGCAGATGCTTTACCAATGACACTATTGAAATCTACATCACCAACTATCTCATATCCCTTCTCATTGTCAGCATCTATTCTATTGATACCAACATCTATAATAGTACATCCTTCTTTGATATGTTCTTCTTTGATGAAGTTAGCATTACCTATAGCAACTATTAGTATATCAGCCTGCTTAGTATATTGGAATACATCTTCGGCTGCAGAATGACATATTGTTACTATAGCATTTGCTCCTTCTTTCTTTTGATAAAGCAAATTGGCAACAGGTTTTCCAACTATGTTACTTCTACCTAATACAACTACGTGCTTTCCTTTGGTTTCTATTTCACTTCTTTTCAGGAGTTCTACTATACCAGCAGGTGTACATGGCACCATTCCATCTAATCCAATAACTAATCGACCTAGATTGATTGGATGAAATCCATCTACATCCTTATCTGGATTAAGCTTTTTCAATACTTTATTTTCATCTATATGCTTTGGTAAAGGTAGTTGAATCAAAATACCATGGATAGATTCGTCATTATTCCATGTATCTATTAAACTTAGAACTTCATCTTCGCTAATATTAGAATCACGTCTTTCCATAACAAAATGAAAATCCATGTTTTCAGAATTACGTTCTTTACTTCGAACATAAGATTCAGAGGCAGGGTCATTTCCAACTAAAAGTATTGCAAGTCCAGGCTTGATGCCTTTATCTTTATATAACTTAGCAGTGTTTTCTCTTACTTCTTGTTTTATCTTTTCGGCTATTTGTTTGCCGTCTATTATTTTTGTCATCATAATCTAAAAACTGTATTGTAGTCCAGCGTTGAAAATATCAAATTTACTTACGTTATAACTTGCAAATATTGCTATTGGACCTAAATCTTTTTTAACCCCTATTACCCATTTTATATTGAAATCATCTACTGTTAATGATGTCTTCTGTGGTTTAGTATCACCAGGGTAGCCATTTTCAGGGTCAGGCTTTTTTGTTATTGGATCAACTAATCCTAGTTGTATTTGGTTCTCGATAGGTATAGTATATAC
>JAGXGG010000007.1 GCA_024636855.1 Ignavibacteriota bacterium
GATGTGTATAAGAGACAGGTCCACTATTAATGCAAAAATTGATGTTTTCTTTTGTAAATCAACAGATAGAGGAGAGACATTCACTAATCCAATTGTAGTAACAGACGATGAATCGAAATATAATCAAGATTTTCCTGTTATGACGGTAGATGATAATGGTGGGATTCATATAGCGGCTATTGATAATCGAAATTTGGAACAAGGTAAAGTAAACTTTGCCGAGTTAATGTACACTCATTCTACAGATGAAGGTGAGAGTTGGTCAAAAAATAAAATTATCTCTAAAATAAACAGTGATGCTGGTGCTTGTGAATGTTGTTGGCCTGCTATTGATACATTTACTGACAATAATGGTAAAGTCACGGTTTCAATACTTTATAGAAGTAATATAAATAATCTACGTGTAAGCTACTTAGCTAATAGTTTTGATGGGGGTCAGAATTTTGAAACACCTATTAGGATTGGTTTCAAAGATTGGATTATAAATTCTTGCCCTGTCTCAGGACCATCTATATTCTATGATAATAATGGAATACTTCATACGACTTATAAAACAATTTCTGACATATACTATAGTTATTATGATGTTAAAAATAACAGTGAAAGAAATGAGGTTTATATAGCTGGAGGTAGTAATCCCTTTGTTACTTATAATCATACTAATGATCAAATCTATATTACTTATGAGAAATATGAGTCTGATAAACTTCAGACAAGGATAGTTTCTTCTACTGACAAAGTGAGTTTCAGTCCTTCAAAGTTATTATTAAATAATGATTTAAATTTATCAATGTTTAATTGTAAACTCATAGAAAATAAAAATAGAATGAATGTTATTTGGGAGGATGATAGTGAAGGGATTGAGAAAAATAGTATTTGGTTCGCAGAGTATAATAGTACTCAAAGTAATATAGAAACCAATTATGAAAAACCTACTTTCGAATATTTGTCAAACGGCGATTTATTAGTTAATACAAAAGAAAGGAATTCGATTATTACAATTTCAGATTTAATGGGTAGGGTAATATATAAACAAGAAGCAATTCTGCCCACCAATGATCTAAGAATTAACCTTAATAATTATGCAAGTAGAATATTTATATGTAATGTAAGGAATAGAAATTATAATACAAGCCAACTTATTATAAAATAGAACTTTGTATTATTTGTTCTTTTTGTTATATTAGGAAATATGAGGAATAGATTTAAAATATTATCTTTGATTATAGTAGTGATGATAATGGTTCCAGTTTTAGGGATAAACATCAACACACATATCTGTGGCCAAACTGAAGATGTCTCAAAATCTTTAGTCATACCTGGTATTCTTAATCCAAAGGAATGTAATAATTGTCACAAAGAAGTGGTAGTAGTTAAATCTTGTTGTAGTGATAAAAAGATAGAAGTTGAAACAAACCAAGATAATAAAGCCAAGGAAAAAAATTGTTGTAAAGATATAAAAGAATATAACGGTTATGAGTATATTAACGTTCGTGCTACCAATATTATAATAGATTATTCTGATAGTTTCTTAGTTGTAAATCGTCATGTTGTACAAATTATAACTCATGAATCCATTAACTACCAAATATTTGATAATTCTAAGCGAAGGCCTTACCTAGTTGACATACTCTCCTTTATTTGCTTATATTTGATTTAGATAATTACTAATTTTATCAAGTAATTATTTATAAACTTAAATGAGTAAAAAAATGAAATTTTACATTACCACTATTGTGATTTGCTTCGGACTATTTTTGTTTGGCTGCGAAAGCAATTCTACGAATAGTGACCCTATAAAAGAAAATGTGACTTTATCAGTTACAATGAACCATACTTTTGGTCAAGAAAATGTTGATCCTGAAGTAACTATGCACACAAATTCATCTGGTAATGAGATTAGATTTTCTAAGCTCCATTACCTATTGACCAATTTTGTATTAGTCAATATTAGCGGTGAAGAAATAGTTTTGGATTCTGCCGCTGCTTATATAAATATGTCTGATGGTAGAGTATCATTCGAATTACCAAATATACCTGAAGATGATTATACAGAACTAAGGTTTTTACTCGGTGTTGATTCTACTACTAATCATCAAGATCCTAATCTATTTGCGGCATCTAGTCCTCTAAATCCAATTATAAATAATCTCCATTGGGGTTGGATGGATGGATTCATATTTTGTTCTGTCGAAGGTTACCATTATAAGGATGGACAAATGAAGGGTGCTTTTGCATATCATGTTGGTCTAGATGAGAATCTAATGAAAATCAATATCCAAAATAATTTCAAGGTTAAAAAAAGTGTTCCTTTAGAACTTAATTTTGACCTTTCTGCATATTTTGAATCTCCTCATGTTATAAATATAACTGAAAATGCACCTATAACTCACTCTGATAAAGCTGCAGACTTTGGTTTAAGTAGCAAACTAAGTGAGAATTTGCTTAATGCATTTACAATAAAAGGAGATAAATAAAATGAGAAACCATTTAATATTTTTACTCGCAGTTCTTGTTCTAATGTCAATAGTACTTGTGTCCTGTTCCAAAGATGAGGCAACAAGCCCTACTAATGAATTCGAAACAAGACCCTATACACTGGTAATGCCTAGTAATATGCCGGCTCCTATATTACCTCAGGACAACCCATTAACCTATGAAGGTATTGCACTCGGCAAAGCTCTCTTCTTTGAGAAAATGATGTCAAAAGATGGAACTGTCTCATGTGGGAGTTGTCATAATCAAGGCAATGCATTTACTGATAATGATAAGAAATTTTCCGAAGGTATAGAAGGTAAAATAGGTGATAGAAATTCGATGCCTATATTCAATATGTTCTATCATACTAAAGGTTTTTTCTGGGATGGACGTGCAAAGTTACTAAGAGATCAATCTTTAGGTCCTATTGAGAATCCATTAGAAATGGGAGAAACTCTGGAGAATGTAATGAACAAATTACAAGCTGAATCTAAGTATCGCAATCTATTCTACAAAGCTTTCGGTGACTCAACTGTTAGTAGTTTGAAAATGAGTTTGGCAATGGAACAATTTATGTTGACTTTTGTCTCAGGTAATTCTAAATTTGATAAAGTAGAAAGAAGCGAAGCTCAATTCACTATGTCAGAGTTGAGAGGGAAGGAACTATTTTTCACTGAGTTCGAAACTAGTGGTGGTGCAAGAGGTGCAGATTGTTTTCATTGCCATGCTACAGCTGATTTCTCCAATCATGAATTCATGAATAATGGATTAGATTCGGAATCAGAATTTACGGATTTAGGAAGAGCAATGTTCACAAAAAGACCAACAGACAATGCTAAATTCAAGACACCATCTTTAAGAAATGTAGCTGTTTCTGGCCCCTATATGCACGACGGCCGTTTTGCAACTTTGACAGAGGTAATAGAACACTATAATAGTGGGATAAAAGAATCTCCAACTTTGGACGTGAATATACATGGTATCAAAGATGGTATGAATCTAACAGAACAAGAAAAGCTTGATTTAATTGCTTTCTTGAATACGCTAACTGACGAAGTTTATCTAAACAATCAAGAATACAAAGAATCAAATTAATCAATATGAGAAATAGAAAATGAAAAGTTTATTATTAGCAACTATTTTAGTACTATTTACTGGCACTTTATCAGCCGCTGAAGTCAATCTTAATCTAGACTATCACGTGGATGGAAAAGAATTCAAGATGAATCAAGAATATACAAACACAAAGGATATAAACTATAAAATTACTAGATTCGAATATTATATGTGTGGGTTAAAGTTTGACGACTTGGAGCTAGATAATTATATATTAGCCAATGGAAACTACGAGAATTACTCACTTGGAGAGTATGATATAAATGAAATTAATAGAGTCACAATGTCTTTTGGTGTAAAAAAAGAAGATAATATCAATCAAGATCCTAATAAATATGGACCTTTGCACCCATTAGGGCCAAAAAATCCTTCTATGCATTGGGGCTGGGCAGCCGGTTATAGATTCTGGGTAGTAGAAGGAGTTGTTGACCATGATAAAGACGGTATATATGACAAATCGTTTCAATATCATATACTAGGTGACGAAGCATTTAGAACTATGTCGTTTGATGTAGACGCAGTTAGCAAAAGTGGAGTCATTGATATAAATATAGATTTTGATATACAAAAGCTACTATTACCAGTAGATATGACTAAATTTGTTGCATACCATGATTTTTATAATAATCTGCCAGAGATAAGAGAATTTATTAATAATATCGAAGAATCAGATGTGATAACTAGTAAGACAACTAGTTCAGTTGAAATGGCTAATAAGAGTATTGAATTATTCCCAAATCCGACTGTTAACTTTCTGAATTTGGGTTCTCAGTACTTAAATTCGAGCTATGATATTATAACAATAGATGGTCTAACAGCACAATCTGGGACTATTAATAGCAATATAATTGAACTAAAAGACCTAACTACTGGTACATACTTTATTAGAATTAGTGATAGTAAAGGCAACATAAATACAGCTAAATTTGTTAAAAATTAAACTCAAATATTCTGTCTTACTTCTGTTGTTTCTATTCTCTTGCTCTGAAGAAAAAGAAATAGTAGCACCTAATAAACAGGCAAACAAATATACTTTTCTAGAAAATTTTCCTCGGGAGCTACCCAAAATAGAATATCCCGAGGACAATTTACCTAATGAAGATAGAATCCGATTAGGCAAGCTATTATTTTCGGACAAAAGATTATCTAGAACTGATGAAATATCCTGTGCCTCCTGCCATATATCTGAGTTTGCTTTTGCCGATAATACACCAACTACAAAAGGGGTAGATGGACTGGATGGTACTAGAAATAGCGTATCATTGACGAATGTTGCTTTTCAAAAAAGGTTGCTTCGAGAAGGGGGAGTTCCTACCTTAGAAATGCAGATATTAGTCCCATTCCAAGAGCATAATGAATTTGATTTGAATATAGTAGCTGCTGCCGAGAAGTTAGGCAAAGATTCTCTATATCAGTACCTATCACAGTTAGCTTATGACAGAGATTTAGATCCATTTGTACTCACTCGTTCTATTTCTGCTTTCGAACGCACATTGATAGGGGGAGACTCTAAATTCGATGATTATCTGAACGATAAAGCTAAATTAACTACTGAAGAAGAAAGAGGAATGGTGCTCTTTTTCTCTGATTCTCTCGCTTGTTCTAGTTGTCATTCGGGAATATTATTCACTTCACAAGAGTTCGCAAACAATGGGTTATACGAGAGCTACAAAGACAATGGTAAACAAAGATTAACTGGTCTTGACTCAGATAATGGAGTATTCAAAATACCTTCACTTAGAAATGTAAGTAAAACAGCTCCATATATGCACGATGGTAGTATAGCAACTCTGGACGCCGTTCTAGAGCATTACGCTAGTGGCGGCAAACCCCATAGAAACAAAAGCAAATTAATAAATGGGTTTGTTCTAAAAAGCTCCGATAAGAAAGCTATCGTCGCTTTTCTGAATACTCTGACAGAAAATCAATAGAAAAACTTTTGAAATTACAGAGATATTTTTGGTGTTCATGTGTCTCTATAAGCAGAGGTCTTACAATTTTCTTCTCTTTACCTCTTCTAGGAAACTGCTAATAAATTTAGAAATAATAAAAATCTATTCCCAATTTTACTATTTTTGTTTTTAAACTATTTCGATTTGTGGTAATGCTAAAACACAGCAAGTATAGAAATTTGATAATTTTATTTTTTCTAATTGGCTTATTTCTTCAATTGCTAGTATCATTTTCTTATTGGGTTGGTGGCGATCAAATGCATCTACTTGAGCTAGGTATGAGACTAGTAGATGGGGGAAATCTATCAAGTTTTTCCAAACTCAAAGAAGGTGGAGGTGCAAATCTTGGTTCTCTAATGCAAATACTTGTTGCCGGGCCTTTGTTTATATGGGAAAATTTTCGGGCTCCAATGTTAGTCCCTATATTGTTTAATATAGGTGCTTACCTTATGATTAGTAAAATAATATTTGAAAATTATCAAGATAAAGGACTATTAATATTCACGATTATTTTTTGGTTATCGCCAATCCGACTCTACAATACTGGCTTTCTATGGGAGCCTGCTTATATATTATTACCGGCTGCTATGCACCTTTACTCAGCATATTATATGAGAAGTAAAAAATCAGCTTATTTAACTTTTATGCATATTTTCAGTCTGTTTGTGGGTCTTCAAATTCATAATTCTGTGTTAATACTTGTAATAGCTTCACTGTATCTATTGTTTTCTAGAAAAGTGAAGGTAGAGTGGAAAGGATTTGCACTAGGTCTTTTTACAGGTTTGTTATTCTTTATCCCTCTAATACTTGATGTTTTGAATAATAATTTACCCGAATCAACTAGCTCATCTGGTTATTTAGGACAAAGTCTTCTCAAAGTAGCTCCATTCTTAAAAGGTGTGCTTTATTTTGTGAAAATGACAACATTTGATATGGTAAAAGCAATTCAAGAAACATCCTTTTGGGATGGGTCTTATAGATGGATTATGTATATTTTTCAAATTTTATCAATTAGTGTGGTAGTATTTGGTGTCTATGCTAATTATAAATATTACCGAGGAAGTATTTTCAAAAAATGGGCCAATGACTACCAGAGTTTTTCCCCTACTAACCTTTGGTTAAAAGATTACGGTGTTAGTATATTTTGGGGATTAATAATATCAGCTGCCTTGTCTCCTATTACACTCCAAGCTTGGATGGTATTAATCATAATCTTTGGTGCTATCTTACCTTTGCAACATCTTTTAAGTTCCTTCAGCTTCAACGAACAAAAACCAAAATTATTTATGCTAGCATTTGTTATTATTGAACTTATTATGGTGTTTACATTCTATTTTGGACAATTAAAATTCAATAGACCTGAACAATATCCTAAGGAACTTCAAGAACAAAAGTATGAAAATTTGGAAAGACTTTTTGAGTAATAAATATACATTGAAAAGTTTGTTGTTGCAAAATAGTATAAAACATCAAAGCCCATCTGTATTTCTACGTCCGGGCTTTGTGTGATTTTGGGGTAATCGAAATCTATTATTCTAAATCAAGTTATGAAACACAATTTCTTACGTTACTGTGTCCACCACCATTTATTACATTCTGAATTCCATTTTTCTCTAATATACCTTTTGCTACGCCGCTTCTAGAGCCACTTTGGCAAAAGACAATTACACCTTTCTTACCCTTGAATTTGGATAATTGATTTGGTACTGAGTCCAAAGGTATATTTACAGCTCCTTTTACGCTGCCACCATTGAATTCTGCTGGGCTTCTCACATCTACTAAATAAGCACCTTCTTCTATTGCTTTAATCAATTCGGTATTGTCTTGTTGACCAAACATACTCTTAAATAATCCTATCATTTTTAATTCCTATTTATTGTTAATATTATTAATATACTTTGCTTTGACATACGAAATCTGATTTCGGAATACTAGTTTTTGCAATGGCGTCAAATCCACCTTCGACTTCTGTGAAGTTTCTATATCCTCTAGCTTGTAATATACTTGCAGCTATCATACTTCTGTAGCCACCTGCACAATGTACATAAAAGTGTTCTTTGGGATCAACTTCCTTTATCCAATTATTTATATAAGCTAATGGCTTACTGAATGCCTCATCAACGTGTTCTGCTTCATACTCACTTTCCTTACGGATATCTACAACTTTGCTTTCACCGATTTTTACTTCTTGAGCAAATTGAGCTGGAGTAATTCTGTCAACAGTATCTTTTTCTTTGCCTACCCAAGCTTCAAAACCACCCTTGAGATGACCCAATACATTATCGAATCCAACTCTACTAAGTCTAGTTATAGATTCTTCTTCTCTACCTTTATCAGAAACCAATAGTATTGGTTGATTGACATCTACTATCAATGAGCCCACCCAAGGTGCGAAATCACCATCTATTCCTATGTTTATAGATTGTGGTATAAATCCTTTTGAAAAGTCGCTAGCGTCTCTAGTGTCTAATATTAAGGCACCGCTATTCTCAGCAACAGCTTCAAAATCTTCTACTGATAGTGCGGACATTCCTTGATCCAAGACTACATCAAAATTCTCGTAACCCTTTTTATTCATAGCTACATTCATCCCGAAATAAGCGGGAGGAGGAGTTAATCCATCAGTTACAGCTTTGACAAAGGCTTCTTTATTTGGTTGATTTAGGGCATAGTTTACCTTTTTCTGATTGCCCAGAGTATCGACCGTTTCTGTCATCATATTTTTACCACATGCTGAGCCAGCACCATGTGCGGGGTAAACAATCAAGTCATTAGGCAACGGTAAAATCTTATTGTTCAAGCTATCATAAAGCATTCCAGCTAATTCATCTTGTGTCATATCTGCTGCTTTTTGAGCTAGGTCAGGTCTCCCTACATCCCCTAAGAAAAGAGTGTCTCCACTGAAAAGAGCTGTTTCTTTTTCATTCTCATCTATTAATAGATATGAAGTACTTTCCATAGTATGCCCAGGGGTGTGAAGTACTTTTATTTTGATATCTCCAAGCTCAAAAATTTGTTCGTCTTTGGCTTCTATAGCTTCAAATTCTGGTTTTGCAGTTGGCCCATAGATAATAGGGGCGCCTGTTTGCCTACTTAAATCCAAATGTCCACTAACAAAATCTGCATGGAAATGCGTCTCGAAAATGTATTTTAACTTTACGCTATCCTTTTCGAGTCTTTCCATATATGGCTTTGTCTCGCGCAATGGATCTATTATTGCTGCTTCGCCATTAGATGTGATGTAGTATGCACCTTGTGCTAAACATCCTGTATATATTTGTTCTATATTCATTTAATTAATCTCATTTATTATTGTTATTATCTAATTATAAATTCCATAAGGAATATGAATAGGGCCATTATTATTATGAAATAACCAAATCCTTTTTTCAATTTCTTACCATCTATCACTTTGCTTAGTGATACTCCTATGAAAATACCTGCTATTGCTATAGACGTAAATAGAATTAAAAAATTCCAATCTATATCTAATGTTAAAGCATCACTTAAAAAGAAACCTAGTAATGATTTCAGCGCGATTATAATAAGTGATGTTCCTATTGCTTTTTTAATCTCTAAATTTGCTAATACTACTAAAGCTGGTATAATTAGGAAACCTCCACCTGCACCTACAAATCCTGTTATACCACCTACAACAAGACCTTCTGCTATTATCAAAGGGTAATTGTATTTCACTTCACCCGTTCCACCTTTTCTTTCCTTAGTAGAAAGCATAGAGTAAGCCGCCCATATCATTAGAACAGAGAATACTCCGAACATCATCATCCTACGTGTAAAGATAAATGTCTCTATACTAAATAATTCTTCTGGTAAAGCAGGAATCACATAATGTCTTATAAGCCAAACACCAACAATTGCAGGTAGACCGAAAACCATTGCTGTTTTCCAATCTACGTTTTTATTCTTATTTTGTCTTAGTCCACCTACCAAAGATGATGCTCCAACTATAAACAAGGAATATGAAGTTGCATAAGTTTCATTCAATGTAAATAAGTATGCTAGCACAGGTACTGCAAGTATAGATCCTCCGCCGCCTATTAGGCCAAGAGAAGTCCCTATTACTAATGCCATAAAATACCCTAAAATCTCCATTCACATACCGTTTTATTGTTTATCATTTGTTAAATTGTTCAACTATTGGCTCAAAAAAAATTAAAGAAATTCACAGTTCTCTACGCAATTAAATATTTTTAACAGATTCGTATCTGCAATTCTATAATATACCTGTTTACCATCTTTCTCGGATACCAATATACCATTATCTTTCATTTTAGCTAGGTGATGCGACATCATTGATATCTCACATCCTGATTCTATCTTAGAGCAAATAGAAGAGACCGACAATTGCTCATGTTTACCCAATAACTCTAGAACTTCCAATTTTACTGGATGTGCAATGGTCTTCAAGATTTTAGCTACTTGTTCCAATCGTTTTGCTTTTATATTTTTTTCTGTATTTTTCATCTTTCAAATATATTAACGTTTTAACATATATTCAATTGTATTGTGGGATTATTTTTCGATGTAATTATATAGTAACAAAAAAAGCCCGTTCATAAAATGATATTAACGGGCTTTCGTATTCTATTCATTACATAAAATTAAATGTAATAATTTGATACTTGACTTCATTAGTATTTAATTACTTTAGAAACAGACTCGTGTTTTCCATTTACAAGCTTAATAAAGTAAACACCAGCTTTGTAATTGAAATCAACTTGTAATTCATTTTGATTCATTATATCATATCTTGATAACTCTCTACCATCTAAGCTGAGGACAATAATATTACCTTTAATAATAGACTCGCCAAAACCAATGTTTAATTTATTGACAACTGGGTTGGGTGATAAACTAAGATCAAAGTTATTTTCAAAACCATTGACTGATGCGCTAACCTCAAATGGGTAGAGGTTTAACCCTAAACCATCAAAGTAAGTCAATCTATTAGGAATAGCTTCTGTTATTTTATCATAATCATCAGTAGAAATTTCATTTGATCTGTATCTAACCATTAACCATGTCAAAAAACTTTCTGCAACATCTTCTCTTAAAGGGTTGTCTTTAGCATAAGTGGAAATAAAATTTACATCACTTTTCTGAGCATCTAACCAACCTTGAGCCTCTGCGTGATATTGATCTAAAGAGGTGTGGGCTGCTTCGTGGACTAATGTCTCTTCTAGTATACCGTCCTTATCATATAATTCGGATTGCCCTGTATGTATTAGAATTGACCTATTACCACCGCCAAATGAGTGAATTCCTTTTTGAATCCAAATTCCGTCAACGTCTATTCTGAGACAATTTGGTAACTGTCCAACAATTCGAGCATATTTATCAGCTTCAATCAAAGCATTAGCCTCAGATTCGAATTCGGGGTTGACTATTGCTTCTGTAGTCAGACCATCATCCCATACAACATCGAATAAATAGGCATTGATTGATTCGAATTTATTAGTTCGTCTATCGAAAACCATTCTTTCTCCTCGCCCAGCCGGTGTAATGGATAGGAAAGCAGTACGACTTGTTTCAGTTATTATGTCAGGATTAATAAATATAGTACCTGAGTAAGGTGGCTCTTGAGCTGAAGAATCAACTGTATTTAAGATAAAAAGTAAAGGTAGTAGAATATATAGAAACTTCATAATAAATCCTGATTTTATTAAAAAAAAAGCCTTATAAATCAAAAAGATTTATAAGGCTTCGTGTGATCCCTAGGGGATTTGAACCCCTGTTGCCGCCGTGAAAGGGCGGAGTCCTAACCACTAGACGAAGGGACCATTTTCGTAAAAAATTCGAATACAAAAATAGGGAGTTTTGTTTAATTTACAAAACATTATTCAAAAAAATATTGAAATTATTTTATCCCTTAACTTACTAGTATTTACACCGCATTCCTAAGTCCAATATATAGTAGACATCATAACAATGGGTTTGATTGCCTATAAGTGCCAGATGTGTGATATTGATGCCAAATAGAGTATTTAGGCTGCGTGTTTTATCGTAAAAAAACAATCTGAATTGTAACTGTTTATTAATTCATTTGTCTTATATTTATATATCTACAACTTTTAAAAAAATAAATAAATGAAAATAATCTCTTTCCTTTTCGCAACAGCATTGGTCTTAACACTAAGTGTCAAAGACACTTATGCCCAGGGCTGTTCTGACGCCGGACTTTGTTCTATCAATTTATCAGATAAAGATTCTACTTCGGATGAAACCAAGTTTACTTTTGGATTGAGTAACACTACTGGTGTAGGTGATGAATCTGTTCTTATAAACTCAACTGGTATAGAGTTAGGAGCGAATTATTCTGATTTCGGTATAATTGCCAAAATACCCTTTACATTTACAACTGGTACATTAGGGCAAACGAATGGACTAGGAGATTTGACAGTTTTAATTAGCTCAAGGCTGCTTACTACAGAAGATTTCTCTCTATCACTAGCAGGTGGAGCAAAGTTAGCAACTAATAATTCTGATTTACTAAATGAAGATGACCGCTCGATGCCTATGGTATATCAAACTAGTAATGGTACGAATGATATTATTCTATTATTAGCAGCAAACTTTGACAATTGGGTGATTTCTTCTGGTGTACAAATCCCACTAAATAGAAATGAAAATTCATTTATTAATAATAGTGCTTTGGTGGAACCTATACCTGGACACTCAGATGAATACTACATGAATTGGCAGCATTATCAATCATCTCGAAACTTCAAAAGGGGAAGTGATATAATGTTAAAAATAGAGAAATACTTTGCTGTAGAAGATGATCTAAAATTCATGGCTGGGGTACTCCCAGTATATAGATTATCTGAGTCTATATACGAGAATAGTTCAGGAGAAGACGTCACAATAATGAATACTGACGGACTAACGCTCAACATAATAGCTGGTCTAAACTATAAAGTAACTGAAAAGCATACATTCGGTCTAAACATTGGGTTCCCACTAGTCACTCGTGAAATCAGAGCCGATGGTCTGACTAGAGCTTTGGTTGCTAGTCTTGACTTTAAATTCGAGTTATGAGGTTACAATTTTTGCGATTCTTCACTTTATCAAAGTGACGTATTGTATAAAGCCCCCAATAAAAAGCAGGTTTTTTGGGGGCAATCAAATAAGACTTAATTTTCAAATTACAGTAACTTATACCACAATCTTCTTTTTCTTTTTTGGTTTCTTTTCAGCTATCATGTGAGATTCTATATACTCTATGATCTTGCCAGCTATATCTACGCCTGTTGCTTTTTCTATTCCTTGCAATCCAGGAGAAGAGTTTACTTCTAGAATTAGTGGTCCACGAGTAGACTGTAGTAGATCTACACCTGCTATGGACAATCCCATAGACTCAGCAGCTTTTAGAGCAGCTCTTTTTTCTTTCGTCGTTAGCTTTATTACTTCTGCCGTACCGCCACGATGAATATTTGAACGGAAATCACCATCGGCTCCAGTTCTTTTCATAGCACCTACTATTTTACCATCAACTATGAATACTCTTATATCAGAACCACCAGCTTCTTTGATAAATTCTTGGATTAGGATACTTGTTTTTAGACCAGAGAATGCTTCTATAACAGATTTTGCTGCTTTGCGGGTCTCAGTTAAAACTACACCAAGACCTTGAGTCCCTTCTAATAGCTTGATAATAACTGGCATACTGCCGATTTGTTTTAGTAGTATTTCAGCGTCTTCATTTTTCGGGTGTCTTGCGAATACTGTTTTAGGAACACCTAGATGCTCTCTAGCCATTATCTGTAAGCTACGCAATTTGTCTCTAGACCTTACTATTGCTTGTGATTCGATAGCACAAAATACTTTCATTAGCTCGAATTGGCGAACTACAGCAGTACCGTACATAGTAACTGAAGCACCTATTCTAGGTATTACAGCGCCAACATTTGTAATAGGCTCACCGTCGTAATATACCATAGGATTACCTTTTTCCATTAATAGTGAGCATTTAGTATGATTGACAACTTGAGCTTCGTGCCCACGTTCTCTGATTGCTTCTACCAATCTTTGGGTGGAATAGAGCTCTTTGTTTGTAGATAGTACGACTATTTTTTTCATTGGCTTGATATTATAAATTTATTGGAAACATCGATTAAAAATTTCTTTTTTAGGAACTTAGTACCTAGTAAGATAGGGTATTTCATATCTTTTCGGTCAGTTAATGTGAATTCAATCCGGTAAATTTTCTTACCTAATTTCATCCTAGTTTGAATAGAATACCTTTTCTGTGTAAATCCATTCGAGCTTTTCACCCTCTTAATTTTATAAAGGGGTAGCTTAATATCATTATCTTCGTAAGACGGATGCGATTTATCTAACATACGAAAAATGACATAATATTTATCTTCAATTTTTACTTTTCTAATGTGTTGAGCATGAAGTGCAGATGTAGAAGCACCCGAGTCGATTTTAGAATCCAAATCAAGGAATCCCAAATCTACTAAGTTTACTTTCTCTATTCTGCCTATAGTTTGCATCAGTTTAGTTATTACCTGCTTTTAGTATTTCAGCTCTCTCAGCTATTGTCAGATTCTCAATAATATTTGTCAAATTACCTTCAACTATTTCTTTCAAACTATAATTTTTAGCGTCACCTTCCAAACGGTGATCAGTAACTCTATTCTGTGGATAGTTGTAAGTACGGATTTTTGCTGATCTGTCACCAGTAGATACCATAGTTTTTCTTTGTAATGCAATTTCAGCGTTTTGTCTTTGAACTTCACGCTCATATATTCTTGCTTTTAGTACTTTTAGTGCTCTAGCGTGGTTTTTTATTTGAGAACGTTCATCTTGACATTCCACAACAATACCAGTAGGTAAGTGGGTTAGTCTTACCGCAGATTCTGTTTTATTAACGTGTTGACCTCCAGCTCCAGAAGCTCGGTAGGTATCTTTTTTAATATCTTTGTCTAATACTTCTACATCTAGGTCATCTGCTTCGGGTAATACAACTACAGAAGCTGCAGAAGTGTGTAATCTCCCTTGAGATTCTGTTTCTGGTACACGCTGAACTCGGTGTACACCGCTCTCATATTTCAAAGTTCCATAAGCATCTTCAGCGTTGACTTCCATTATCACCTCTTTGAAACCACCCTTCTCACCATTATTGATATTCATAATATCATATTTGAATCCACGTAGCTCAAAAAATCTCTCGTACATACGGTACAAATCACCAGCAAATATTGCGGCTTCATCACCACCTGCACCCGAGCGAATCTCTACTATGCAGTTCTTATTATCATCAGGATCTTTCGGAATTAGCAATACTTTTAGGTCCTCTTCGATGACTTCACGTGCTTCTTTTAGCATCTCATTGTCTTCGTAAGCCATTTCTTTCAATTCAGGATCAACAGCTTTATCGTTGATTAGCTCATCATTTTGCTTTATATCATCTAGAGTTTTCAAGTACTTTTTACCAGCTTCTACTATAGGAAGCAAGTTCTTATGCTCAGTTGTTATCTTTCTATATTTAGCTTGATCGTTAACTAGGTCAGGCTTCATTAGCTCCTTATTGACCTCTTCGTACCTAACTAATATCGACTTTATCTTTTCGTTCATTACATTTCCGTTTTATATTTCTTTTACAAAATTAAATATAATTAGCTTCGTTTCAATAAAAAACATCTAATCATTTGGATATTATGTATTTAATTATTAGTTTAGAATCATGCAAATAGGTAATAACATACAAGACAATTATTATTCTACTCCTTTCCCAGAAGAGAGAACGAATAGTAATGCCCCTAAGCCAGAAGAAAAAGCAGTAGTCGAAGCTCCTAGAACGGAAGCTAGAAACGGCTCGAAAGGTCTTCAGAAAGAGGTTTTGGGTATTACTTCGCTTAACCAAACACAACTCTCTAATAAAGAAACTGCTCAAAAACAGCTTAAAAATGGTTATTTAGATATTACTATTTAATCCTACTTATTCTACTTACTAAGCAAAATTTTAAAACTCAACATTCTTTATTTTCCAATCATTTATTGGTAAATTCGTATTACTCTTTTTAATTAATAAACTAATAAGATTAAATATGAAATTCGTATCGTTTTTAAATTCAGACAACCAAGAAAGATTAGGCCTTTATATAAATGGCAAAGTAGCTGATTTGCAAAAATCTGGCTCTCAATTAGGTATTACTGTTCCTAGCGATATACTATCCCTAATGCGCGGTGGAGACGAAGCACTTAATAATGCTCGTGAAATTGAAAAACAACTATTAGCTAAAGACTTCACTGCTGAAACTCCAGCTAAGATGTTAGCGCCAGTGCCTCATCCTACTTCTTGCCGTGATGCTTATGCTTTCAGACAGCACGTAGCTTCTGCACGTAAGAATCGTGGTGTAGATATGATTCCAGAATTTGATGAATTCCCGATTTTTTACTTCACTAATCACAATGCTGTAATGGGTGAAGGCGACGTTCCTGTTGAATTAGACCACTTACACAAATTAGATTTTGAGCTAGAAATAGCTGCGGTAGTAGGTAAGTACGGAAAGAACGTATCAGCTGAAAATGCAGACGATTATATATTCGGTTATACTATAATGAATGACCTATCAGCTAGATTACTACAAATGGAAGAAATGAAGCTTAACTTAGGCCCAGCAAAAGGTAAAGACTTCGCTACAGTTATCGGCCCATGGTTAGTGACTCCTGATGAGTTAGAAGAATATAAAATCTCAACTCCAAAAGGAAACATATACAAGCTATCAATGAAAGCATTCCACAATGGTAAACAAGTATCACAAGGAAACACAAAGGATATCACTTACACATTCGCAGAGATACTAGAAAGAGTATCTTATGGTGTAGAAATACAACCCGGTGAAGTAATAGGTTCTGGTACAGTAGGTACTGGCTGCTATTTGGAATTGAACGGTACTTGGGCAAACGAAGCCAAAGCTAAAGGTGAAGAATTCACTCCAATCTGGTTAGAAGATGGCGATGAGATGACATTAGAAATAACTGGACTAGGAACATTGAGAAATAAAATAGCATTGACAAACAATGACTATTCTATCTTAGCTAAAAAGAGAAAAGTATAATGTACTCAGTAGAGCCGAAAGATTTAGAACTTAGAAAAAGGCATGGCTTTTTGCTAGGTGGAATAGCACCTAGACCTATAGCCTTCGTATCTACAATTAGTAAAGATGGTATCAATAATTTGGCACCATTCTCCTTTTTTAATGCATTTGGGGCTAATCCTCCGACTATAGCATTCTCTCCTGCTCGACGTGGTAGAGACAACACAACAAAGGACACATATCAGAATCTATTGGATACTGGCGAATGTGTGGTACATGCTGTTACTTTCGATATAGTAGAGCAGATGAATCTAGCATCAAGCGAATTTGCAGCTGATGTAGATGAGTTTGTCAAAGCTGGATTTACTCCACTTGACTCACATCTAGTGAAACCAAAAAGAGTGAAAGAATCTCCATTCCAAATGGAATGCAAACTAATAGATATGGTCGAAATGGGCGGCGGAGCTGGCTCAGGTAACTTTGCAATATGTGAAGTTATTAAATATCACGTAAGCGAAGATATAATGACAGATGGACACATAGACCCTTATAAAATAGATTTGGTTGGTAGAAACGGTGGTAACTATTATACTCGTGCTAATGGGGATGCTCTATTCGAATTAGCAAAACCAGGGTTATCACTAGGTATGGGGTATGACAAATTACCCGATTACATCAAAAAATCTGATTTCTACACAGCTAATGATTTGGGTAAAATAGCTGGTCAAACAGAATTGCCCTCATTCGATGATGTGAAAGCAAGAATTGATCAGATTGAACTACTGGAAGCTGAACCAGAAATGTTCGACAGACATGCTAGAATAGGCGATTATGAGATGATGCTCAGAATAGCACTATCTTTACACAAGAAAGGAGAGAGCCGAAAGATCTTCTTCGAACGAGCTGCTAAATTAGCCCTTGACTTCGATGATATGGATTTCGCACTCGATGCAGTAGTATATACTGGTAATTTGTTTTAGACTATTAAAAAAAGAAATTTGAAATGAGACTGTCTTGAATAAAGGCAGTCTTTTTTTTTGGTTTTTGTAAATCTTTAGATAATCAATTATTGGTTTCAAATTACAAATTTATGGAAAATAATTTCAATCAGCAGACATCAAACGTAATTCAGTTATGTAAAATGATTTTTTTTTATTAACTTATCATTAAATTTACGGACAAATATTTACTCTCAAGGGCACTAATATGAAATATTTACTATTCTTGATTTCTTTCTTAATGGGGATTTGTAATCTTAACGCACTCGAGCCAGATTTGTATAGTCCGGAGACATTTATTCCTGATGCTAGTGTCGAAGAATTCTATGAATTTAACGGTTATGTCTATGTAAGAAATAAAGAAAATATAAATGGAACTGAAATTTGGAGATTTGATGGAGAAAATGGAGGTTTTGAACAGTTTACCGACACTAATAATAATTTAAATGACGAATTTTTTTTTATCGGAGAAATCAATAATAAACTTATAATAGCCAACCAAGATAAAAGAGCCTTCACTTTACCTACATTTATATGGACTATAGACGGAACAACTGACAGAATAGATACATTATTAAATCTTGAACAAACTTATCGTGATTTTGGTGGCGTAAGTGATTACAAATCAACCAATTTTATATTTCAAAGTAATAGGTATTTTAGTAGTTTTAATATGGATAAATTTACTTTAAATACTTGGGTCACTGATGGAACTCGAGAGAATACATATAACCTGAATGAAAGGTTTTCGTTAGAAGATATTATAGATTACTATCCAATAAACAACAAGCTTTTAGTTCTTGCTCATAGTAATTCTGAAAATTATGAATATGACTTATATGAGTTAAAGACAAATGGAGACACAATCAGATTAGGCGAATTCGATGAGTCTTTTAAGACTTATAATGGTAAATTCTCATTTATTGAGTCGGACAAGTTACTTTTTACTCACAGGAAATATAATAATAATAATTATAAAGACTTGTGGGTTACAGATGGTACTAAATCAGGTACGATAAACCTAACAAAAAACACAGATACAATTTATTATTATGCTGATCCAGTCGATTTAGTCGAGCTAAATGGGAATTACCTGATTGATAATACATACGAGATACTACTATATGATGGAGGTGAAATCTATAAACTTCCGATAGGTTATGATAAAAAGGAAATAGAAAACATTAGACTTTTTAGTAAAGTTAACGATAGATTAATATTCTCCATACAAGTAGATAAACATTATGACATGTGGGTTACTGACGGGACATTAGATAATACAGCGCTTGTTAAATCAAATATGCAATATGAATCAGAATTACTTCATAATTTAAAAATTGTAGAGTATAAAGATAGGTACTATTTTATTTTCAAAAGTGAAGATGGGATAAAACTTTATTCATCGGATAGTACATTAACAAATTGGGAAATCGTTAGTGATTTAGATTTTATTGCTGATACGTATGAAAATCTTGGAAATCAAGATTTAAAAGAAGTTGAACTTTATAACGAAATGTATCAAGAAAAATTAATTTTACTTGGCAACCGCCGTGATATCTTCTTCTATGATATGAAAAATAATGAGATAAAGTTTGTAAGCTCTAATAATAGGGACCAAAGAGAATTTATCAAGATTTACGATAATAGTCTCTATTTAAAAAGGTATACAGATTTCTTCTTTTATAATGAGTACAAAAAAGAGTTTGAAGAAATAAAACCAAATGATGCAACTAATATTAGATATTACAAGGGCTTGGATGATATATTATTTAGAGACAACTTATATTTCTATGCTGATTATTATGGTGGTGAATTTAAAATGTATAGATTAGACAATACTTTCAAAACAGTTTCGAATATTGAAACTGAGCCAAGTCATGAAACTAATCTATATCCAAATCCAACAAGTGATTATCTTATTATAAGTGTTGATAAACAAACCTCTGTTTCTATTATAGATTTAACTGGTAATGTAGTTCTATCTATTGATAATTATAACGGTGAAGGTATAGACACAAGTGATTTGCCAGTAGGTGTATATAATCTAATTCTAAATAAAAATACTTATGGCGGCAAATTTGTAAAGGAGTAGTTAAACTTATTTTCTTTCCTTATTCCAAAATAATCTCGTAATTTGGTAGTTCTTTTATTTGCACTTGACGTAGTTGTCTATACAGGCAATGAGTTTTAAAGAAATCAAAAAAAGTATTTGGAAAAGCTGTCTCACAAAGGCAGCTTTTTTTATCTCGAAAAACCAGTCAGAACAAGAGTGCAAGATGATTAAGATAGATATGATAATTCCTTGCCGTTGGCTTTAACCAGAGGATAAAAGACTAATCATCGGCTCAGCTGTATCTGTTAACTTCCCCAATTCCCTTTATAATTATACTTTAGGAAATAAATCCCAGAAGAAATATCACTTAGGTTAATTTGATTGATACCTATTTTTGGGGAAAGTTCTAATACAACATTCCCATTCATATCTACTATTATCAGATTATCTATCTCTTCTTCTAGCTCAATAGTAAACGGCCCTTCAGTAGGATTTGGATAAACCTTTATATAATCTGATATATCTTGATAGGCGAAAGGATTATTTTCTACTTCGTTTGTTTTTACAACAACACCTACACCACAAGAAGTTTTTAAAGACAATAAGTCAGCAAAATTATTACTAGAATCAATTGAGATTTGCTGTTCTTCAGGTTCTGATTCAGTAGATTTTTTATGGCTAGAGAGAGATTTACTAGCACCCCAACCACGACCTTGTATCTCAGATGAAGAAAATTTAGTAACAGAACCGATTTCATAAGCATCAACTATTCTTTCACAATAAAAATAACAACCACTAGTGACAAATTCATCTAATTCATAAGATTTCTTAAGAGTATCACCATATTCAATATTTACTGTATCAAGGACAGAGCTATATACAGCATAAGAGATCTTAACAGTATAAATACCTTTTGACAAATTTGGAACTGTACCAACACCATTAGCTTTGATATAAGCTCCTTTTGTTGTTCCAACTATAAGTATAGATGCACCAATTGAAGGAGTTCCATTTTCATCATTTACTGTAGCTTCGAATGTGCCAGCTGGTCTTCCGAAACAAGAATTTTTAGAGGTTACACCAACTCCAGATGACTGTGATACAAGAGCAGTTACACCTGATTTATTATTTTTAGTATTTGGAGTGTTTGTATCATCACTAGAGTAAATCTGCGAAGCTGAGATTAGTAGCATGATTGCGAGTATTTGTATTTGCTTTTTCATCTTGTCCTCCAATGTAGTATATAATTGCTTTATACTATAGACACAAAGAGGGGTAGATTAGTTACAGTGTAGATGTATTTTATGCTGAATCATTACATGATGTAATTCTTAGGTTTCCCAATAGGCATCGTAACTACGTCACTCAGAGCGTTAGCGAAGAGTCTAGGGAAACATTCTGAATCACAGATTAAAAGGATTATAGGATTTCACAGATAGATTATATCATTATTTATAATCTAAAGAATATTAATAATAAAATGGCATTAAAAAGGAAAAATATATTTAGTAATAATGAAATGGAATGCCATTGATTAAAGATTTTAAATTTACCTCCTATATAAGAATTCACTAATATTAGAGAAAAAAGAATAATACTTACAACTATATATAGTATAGTTATACCTATCACAATTTCTCTAGATTCTTGAAATGCACGAGAATATATATGTCCATATCCAGGTGGAATAGTATTTACATCCTTAAAAATAAACTTATTATACCCTAGTATCAGGAATGCTATAGACCTAGCAGAATATAGAAATAGAAAATTAAGTATACTAAAAGCAGTAAATTTTATTATTCTTTTAAATTTTATTTTTCTTAGTTCTTCCAATTCTATTTCCATATTTACCAAACCTTATTATTTCTATGAATCCTTCTAACACCCATGTCTTCGGCTTGACAAGCCCGTCAGCCACGCTATGCGTGTCTGGCACCACTCTTTCGCTTTGCTTAAAGCAGGGAATTTATCAACTCAAATCGCCCCAATAGTCGCGGTCTAGACTGCGGTATTGGATTGCTTCGCTTATGTGGAGTGAATTTATATTCTCGTCACCTGCTAGGTCAGCTATAGTCCTTGAGACTTTTAGTATTCTGTCATAAGCGCGAGCGGAAAGCCCTAGCCGCTCCATTGCTGTTTGGAGTAGTGATTGCGACGCAGCATCAAGTTTGCAATGCTCACGGATTAGCTTGCTACCTATATCAGCATTTTTATATACGTCTTTGTGCCCCTCGTACCGGTCTGATTGCACTTGTCTGGCTCTTATCACTCTCTCACGAATTGCTTCGGAAGGTTCACCTTTTCTCTCAGAAGCTAGCTCTTTATAATTGACAGCTGGTACATCAACGTGTATGTCTATTCTATCTAATAGCGGCCCAGATATTTTGTTAAGGTATCGCTTTATTTGCTGCGAAGTAGAGCTTGATTTATCTATGGACTCACCATCTGGTGTTGGGTTCATAGAGCAAACTAGCATAAAGTTAGCTGGGTAATCTATTGTCATTTTAGTACGTGAGATTGTTACTTGCTTGTCTTCGAGCGGTTGTCGCATTACCTCGAGTACATCTCGCTTGAATTCGGGTAGCTCATCTAAGAAAAGTACTCCATGGTGAGCTAGTGAAATCTCACCCGGTCTGATATTCGAAACTCCACCACCAACTAAAGCCGCGTTGGATATAGTGTGATGTGGCGAGCGGAATGGACGAGTTGTAATCAAAGCTCTTTCTTTACTTAGCATACCAGATACGGAATGAATCTTAGTGGTTTCCAGTGCTTCATCGAGAGTTAATGGAGGCATTATGCTCGGCAATCTCTTAGCTATCATAGTCTTCCCACTACCAGGAGGGCCTATCATAAGTAGATTGTGGCCACCTGCAGCAGCTACTTCCATCGCTCGTTTTACATTTTCTTGACCTTTTACATCATTAATATCTAGCATCGAAACACTTTGGTCAAATTCGAATATTTTCTTCAAATCAACTTTTCTTGGTTCTATTTTGAGATTGCCTTGCAGATATTGGACTGCCTCACGCAAATCTTTGATAGGGATTACTTCTATCCCCTCTACCATAGCGGCTTCATCTGCATTCTCTACAGGAATTAGTATTTGTTTGAACCCTTCTTCTTTCGCTTTTATTGCTATAGACAATGTACCACGAACAGCACGCAAGCTTCCTTCTAGTGAGAGTTCTCCTAGTATCATCTTGTCTTTCAGATTCTCTTGGTCTATGACTTTTGTAGATGCGAGTATGCCGAGTGCTATTGGCAAATCGAATGCACTTCCATCTTTTCTAACATCGGCAGGTGCCAAATTGATTGTTATCTTCTTCAGAGGGAATAGATAATCGGAATTTTTGATAGCTGCTGAAACTCTTTCGCTTGATTCTTTGACCGAAGAACTAGGCAATCCAACTATGGTAATTTTTGGTAATTGGGAATCCAAATGACATTCTATTTCAACTAGAAATGCATTAATACCTAAAACTGAAGCAGAAAATAATTGTGAGTACATATATTTTGTTATATTCGATTTATAAGAATAGTTAATATAATAATATATTTTATAATCGATTAATAAATTTAATAAGTATGATTACAATACGTGAATTTGTCCAGATTAATGAGAGGTTTATAATAGCACACAGAGGTGCCTCTGGGACTATGATAGAGAATACTATGCCTGCATTCCAAAAAGCTGTGGACAATGGGGCAAAAATGTTAGAAGTAGATATACAAGTCTCAAAAGATAAAGTCCCATTTGCATATCACGATGCTAACCTGAAAAGAATAAACCTAGATCAGGATACATCTAATTTATTATCTAAGGAAATCTCTGAGATTAATCTGAATTTAGAAGGTGAGGAAAAAGTATTTATTCCCAAACTTGAAGATATACTTAGATTCAGCAAACGAAACGAGATTTATCTTATAATAGAAATAAAGACTAATGATGATTGTACTTTTAATACTGAAGATGTTGATGTAATACTTGATACTGTCAAGTCATATGGCTACACTGAGAACTGTCTATTCGCCTCTTTTTGTGCTGGAACTGTCCAATATATAAAGTCTAAAAATAAGGATTATAATATAGCTTCAATAGCATTACCAGATAGCACACCTAAGAAACTTCACGATGCAACTCAATGTGATGTTTATATTTGCTCAATAGAGCAATTGAATGAGTCTGTAGTTAATGAGTGCAATGAGTTGGGAGTCTATCTAGGAGTTTACTCGGCAGATAATGAGGAGCAACTGGACACTATATTAAAATTCGGGATAAATGCTATAGTAACAAATTACCCCGAACAAATTTCTAAATTACTTGCTACCAGGGATAATAGTTAAACTAATAACTTTATCACCTCTTTTTACATCAATTTTATATTTCAATCCTGCTTTCAAATCAGCAAGAACGTTTGTGTAGTCATATATATTTTTGATTGATCTATCACCTAAGTGAACGATAATATCTTCAGCCATTAGTCCAGCTTCATCAGCAGGACCACCACTACGCACACCAGTCAATTTCACACCTTCCACTTCGGCTACGTAATCAGGTATAGTACCAAGATATACTGCAAATCCACGAACATTAGTTTGAGCTGCCATTTCTACTTTTTTATATGCGATTTCTGTTTTATCAGTTATTATTTCATCTATAATCTTAGTAGAAAACTTTGCTATTCTTTCCATTCCGTCTATATTTAGGTTCTCAAAATCATCACTCGGACGATGATAATGGTCATGAAGATTAGTGAAAAACGCTATAACAGGAACTCCTTTTTTATAGAATGAAGTAGCATCAGTTGGTAAATAAGGATCATCAGATACTCCAATATTGAAACCAGCGATAATGTTTTTCTTTTCGATTAATTTTCTCCAATTCTCAGCACTACCAGCACCTTGCATAGATAGTTTATTATCTTTTAGCATACCCACCATATCATAATTTAGGTATGTATGGAACTTCAATCCCTTTTCCTCAGCTTGATCAACGAATTCCGAAGAGCCAAGTAAACCTAGTTCTTCACCAGACCAAAATGCGAATACAAGATTCTTTTTAATTGCTTTGGGGTTATCTTTTTTAAGTTGAGCATAATATTCTGCTAGTTCCATAACTACAGTAGTACCTGATGCATTATCATCAGCTCCATTATGAATATTATGAACTGCATCACCATCTGCTAGTGAGCCTCCTTCACCATAACCCAAATGGTCATAATGCCCACCTATTACAATATAATCATCAGAATTATCAGCATATACAACGCCGATTATATTATTATCAGTTGATCTCACTTTCTCAACAGAATAGTTCCCATCAATACGTATATTTGGGTCGAATGAGCTTTTTTCGTGTGGATTGTAATTATCTACTTTATCTTTGATTTTACTGAAATCTGTATCAAGGAGCTTTCCAGCCGCTGCTTCAGTTATTTCCGATAAGAACATTCCAGATTTGATATTCATACGAACGTCTTTTGGCTTAGTAATCTTTGATCTCTCTGAGATAAAGATAACACCTACAGCTCCCATTTCACGTGCGGTCAATGTCTTGTACATACGAGAAGAGTAACGAGTAAGAGATTTTTGCTGTTCTTCGTCTAGATTTGAAGGCATATCATCAAGTACCATTATAAATTTGCCATCTACATCTAAGTCATCATACGAATTCATTTTAAATTCAGAATCATCTGAGGTCTTTATACCGAATCCAGCGAATACCACACTGCCACCAAAATTGCCATTATCAGTAGATGCGAGAGGCATAAAGTCGTCCCCTGCTACTAACTTATTCTCTTTTCCTGATGTACTGATCGTAGATAGATAATTATCAGTTTTAGATATATCTATGTCTGAAGTATAGTCAAAAGGAGCTCGTAGATCGTTGAATCCTTTTAATGGTTTTAAGTCAAATTGCTTCAAGTCTGAAACTATAAAATCAGCAGCTAATCTAATACCTTCGCTACCAGTAAATCTACCTTCTAGTTCATCACTACTCAAATACTTTACTTTTGATTCTATTTCTTCGGCCTTGATAGCGCCTGTATTAGTTACTTTCTTTTTGTTTTCTCTTTTGGGAGCATTTTTCAAAGCTTCGAGTGCAGCTTTGTGATTCCAATTAGCCATGAATAGTTGAGCTTTACCGTTAGTAGTTCTACCACTAGTCCATACTAACTTATCACCGTCTGGGTGGAATACTGGGAGTCCGTCGAAACCATCAGTAGTTGTAACTCTAACTGGTTCTTTCTCGCCTAATTTATCTACTATAAATACTTCGAAATTACCGTATCCGTATTTGTTAGAAGCGAAGGCAATATATTCACCACTTGGGTGGAAATATGGTGCCCAAGACATAGACTCGAAGCTCGTGATTTGTCTTATGTCTGAACCATCGAGGTTCATAGTGAAAACATCAGCTTGATGTCCATCTGGAGTGAATCTTCTCCATATTACTTTCTTTCCATCTGGTGAAAAGAATGGACCACCATCGTAGCCGGGATTGTCAGTCAATCGTTTTACGTTGCTACCATCTGAGTCCATTATATACAGTTCACGAAAGTAAGATGGGTCAAATTCTAATTGCTTTTGATCTTTTTCGTTCAGCTTTGTGTTATATCCACTTCTATTAGATGCGAAAAGTATTTTCTTTCCATCTGGTGAAAATGAAGCTTCTGCATCATATCCTTTTTCTTTAGTTAGCTGTTTAGGGTTTTTACCATCAAAATCAGCCGAGAATACGTCCATAGTCTCATCATAATCCCAAGCGTATCTTCGCTTTGTACTTGAAGCTCGCAAATCGAACTCTTCCTTTTGCTTTGCTTTAGCTTTTTTATCAAGGTGAGTAGAACTATATAATACCTTACCCTTTTCATCACTTTGGATAAAAGCGCAGGTAGTCTTGCCTGTTCCGTTTGATATTTGATTGATATTACCAGTCTCAAAGTCTAGCATGAAAATCTGATAAAATGGATTGTCGTCTATTCTTTCACTTTGGAATATTAGGTATCTTCCATCTTGTGAGAAGTATCCCTCCCCTGAACGTGCACCTTCGAAAATTAGCTGTCTTGGGTTTGTCAAGAAATCTGACTCTTTTGGCTCTTCTTTGGCCATTAAACTGATTGCGAAAAATGCTACTAGCGCAATTCTGATTATGTATTTCATATCTTTTCTCAATAATGTCAATTCGTTTCTTACTAAACTATCAAATAATAGTTTTATTATAAACTACATTGGGTACACACAACTAAGTTTAATACAATTCACTCTTTTATCATACTCTCTAGATTTCACCCACACACTGAACACAGATATAGGATTAAAATAGTCTTAATTAAATAGCTTCTTTAAATTTGTCATAATAATTAAAAACAAAAACAAAATATAAAGGCAACTCTAATGAAGAAAATAATCTTACTAATAACGACAATGAGCTTATTTCTTATTTCATGTAGTGATGATAGCTCGACTAATCCAGATAACAGTATACCAGAGACTTATAGCTTTGCCAATGTTAATTACTCTGGCCAAACTGCTAGATTGGAAATGACAAAAGAAATCGATGCCATTATCCAAGAGGCAAAGACTAATGGAACACCAATAAATACTGAAAAACTAAATGCAATGCTAAGAAATGAAGGCAATCCATTTGCATCAACTGAATTGAATGAAAGTGGTAAAGATATCTACTCGAAAATAGATCCAAGTAAAACATCCTTTTTCATAGATTTAATAACAGATATGGGGACTATCAATACTACTGATGTAGCAGAAGATGGTAAAGGTGGCTTAGTTACTTCGGCTGATGGTACGAGATCATACTTAGTAAACTCTAAAGGCTGGGATTATGGAGAGATTATGGAAAAAGGACTAATGGGTGCTTTGATGTTTCACCAAGTTGTAGGGTATACTAGCGAAAATAAAATAGGTTCTGCAGTTGATAATAAAACAATAGTACCCGGAGAAGGAACTGCTATGCAACACCATTGGGATGAGGCATTCGGTTATTTCGGGGCGACAAAAGAATTTCCTAAATCAACTGAAGGTATTGACTTCGTCGCAAAATATGCTAACGCTAGAGATGCATTAGTTGGACTGAATGATATGCTAATGAAAAATGGCTATCTGAAAGGTAGAGCAGCTATCAATAACAGTGATGATGATGCGAAATGGGAAGCCATTGAAGAAATCAGAAAAGGATGGGAGCTTACTTTTGTTACTACTACTATTCACTACTTAAATTCAGCAAAAAAAAATTATACAGATGATGCTATGAGAACTCATACTCTCTCTGAGTGTTATGGTTTCCTATGGTCGATACAGTTCAATCCTGATAAAAATGGCTCAATTTACCTAGATGCTTTAAACAGATTAGGAGATAATTTCTGGACTATAACTATTGCTGATATAGATGCTACAAAAGAGATTTTGGCTAAAGGATACAATCTAGAAAACATAGCGAATGATTTGTAATAATTAATTATACCCACACTGTGTACACAGCATACATATAAGAATTATCTTAATTATGTTAAATTGTAAATTAGAAGATTAGGAAATAATAAAAAGCAAAAGGTTCAACATGAAAAAAATGATTACGATTCTATATCTGTTAAGTATATTGCTTATATCATGCAGTGATGACAAGCCAACTATAACGGACCCAAACCCCAAAACTTATGAGATACCTGAAACTTATAATTTTGACAATGTTGACTATTCGAGCCAATTAATACAGATGGAAATGCTTGAAGAAATTAAGAGTTTGATAACTAATGCTATCAATAATAGAGTAGCGATTAGTGCTGGTGTACTTAATAGTATGTACAAGAACACTGGAACACCTTTCGTAAATCCAGATCTGAACTCGAGTAAAGAAAGTTTATATACTGTTACCGATCAACTAAGAACATCTTTCTTTGAATTTTATTTTGCGGATATCAATAATGCTTCTACTACTAGAGATGCTGCAAATAACAAAAAAGGAATACTTGTAACTAATGATAAATCTCAAACTTTTTTAGTGGATTCAGTAGGTAAAGAATACATAGAAATGATTGAGAAAGGTTTAATGGGAGCTTTATTTTTCTATCAGGTGGCACAAGTATATACTTCCGATGCTAAAATAGGAAAAAATGTAGATAATATCACTGTGATTGATGGTAAAGGTACTCAGATGCAAAACAATTGGGATCAGGCATTTGGATACTTTGGTGCAACTCTAGATTTCCCAATAATGAATAATGATATAAAGTATGTCGCAAAATTATCGGATGATAGAAATGAGTTACTGAACACAAACAAGTTACTTATGAAAGATGGTTTTCTGAAAGGAAGAGCGGCTATTAATAATAACGACAGTACAGGAAAATATGAAGCAATAAAAAGCATCAGAACTAATTGGGAGTTAGTGCTTGCTGCGTCTGCAGTTCATTATCTAAAATCAGCCAAAACAAATTTTGATGATGTTGCATTGAAACATCATTACCTTACAGATGCATGGATTTTACTTTGGTCTATCCAATTCAATCCAGAAAGCAATGGGTTTTTCTACGAAAACGCTCAAGCTGAAATAGGTACAAACTTCTGGAATACTAATCCTGAACAAATAGATAAGGCTATAGATATTTTAGTAAAAGCATATAAACTAGAAGGTGTAAAAGATGCTCTTTAAAAAACTTGTTTTATTAATTTTACTTAGTTCCTTTACTTTATCATGCAGTGATGATAATACTGGTAACCCAAAAATAGAAATTGATAAAAAAGCACTATTAACTAATTATGCTGATAATCTTATTATACCTGCTTTCGAGGATTTATACCAAAAATCAAATACATTGAACGAGCGATTCGGTGAGCTGAAACTAGAATACTCCGAACAGCAATTCAACAAAGTTCGTCAAGCTTTTTCTGACCTACGTAATAGTTGGCAGTTTTGCTCAGCTTATGGCTTTGGTCCTGCTGAAGATGTAGTATTGAGACAGTCACTCAATACATTCCCAACAGATACTATCAAAATAAAGTCAAATATAGAATCTGGTAGCTATTCATTAGTAACCTCTGCAAACTTCAAAGCTAAAGGTTTTCCTGCACTTGATTATTTGCTTTTTAATGTGAATAACCAAACGCAAGAGGCGGTATTTACTGATACAAAAGTCCTGCAATATTTGGAAGATATTATAAACGATATAAAAACTAATGTTGATTATGTGAGAAATGAATGGCAAACTTATAGAGATGATTTTATTAGTAAAACTGGTAATGATGCAGGTAGTTCGCTTTCACTCTTTATAAATGAATTTGTTAAAGATTATGAGTTAGCTAAAAGAGCTAAGGTAGGTTTCCCATTAGGTGTTTCACTAAGCGATGTGTTACCATATCATTTCGAAGCACCTTATTCGTTGAATTCTTCTAGGTTACTTGGATTCAATCTGCAATCATACAGAACTATACTTACTGGTCCAGAGAATAACGATTTGACTAAGACCGATAATCTATATGAGTATCTTCAAGAATTATCAGCAACTAGAGGTGATGCTTTACTAGCCGATGTGATACTTAGTGAGTTAGATGAGACCATCGGACTATTAAATAAAATGGATATTCCCTTCAGAAAATCACTTGAACTTTCTCCTGAAAAAGCAAAGATAGAGGCATTATATAAGAATATGCAAGAAAGTGTTGTGTTATTAAAAACCGATATGGTTTCTGCAATGGGAATACTCATAAACTATCAAGACAATGATGGTGATTAATACCAAGTTCAGGGATTTACTTTTCAAAGAAGTTAGACCTGAACCTTTAGCATTCTTCCGAATAATCTTCGGATTGCTAATGACCTTTTCTACCATTCGTTATATTGCTAAAGGTTGGATAACTGATTTTTTTATCCGGCCAGAGTATTACTTCAAATATCCTTATTTCCATTGGGTACAAAATCCAGGCGAAGTGGGGATGTATTTTTTATTCGGTACTTTGCTACTCAGTAGTATTCTTATAACTATCGGCTACAAATATCGGTTTGCAGCAATCGCCTTCCTTTTATCGTTTCTCTATATTGAGTTAATAGATATTACCTACTATCTCAATCATTACTATTTCGTGTCCTTGATAGGATTTATTATGGTGTTTCTACCTGCTAGTAAATGCTTTTCTGTAGATGCTTTACAAAAGGGGGAGACCGAGTCAATCCCTAATTGGACTATCCTAATTATCAAATTTCAAGTAGCTGTAGTATATATTTTCGCTGGATTAGCAAAGCTTAATTATGATTGGCTGATTGACGCTATGCCTTTGTCTATATGGCTCCCCGCTAACTCACATCTGCCATTAGTAGGTGGATTGATGAAACTCAAATTCACAGCTTATTTATTTAGTTGGTTCGGAGCAATTTACGATTTATTCATAGTTCTATTCCTTATTTATCCTAAAACTAGAAAAATAGCATATTTCTTTGTGATTGTCTTCCATTTGTCAACCACTGTGCTATTCAATATTGGTGTTTTCCCTTATGTTATGATAGCGATGACTACTATATACTTCGATAAGTCATTCCAAATAAATGTAGTAAAACGACTAAAGAAATTGTCTACCTACAAGACCAATATAGTAACTACACATAGTTACAGACCTAGTATGAAATCAGTTGTTAGTACATCTATCCTTATTTTTACAATCATCCAGTTGGCAATTCCGCTAAGGTTTTTGCTATACAAGGGTGACTTGTTCTGGAAAGAAGAAGGATATCGGTTCTCGTGGCGAGTTATGTTGATGGAAAAAGCTGGTACAGTATTTTTCACTGTAGTTGACAAAGAATCTAACAACAGAATAGAAATTGTTAATTCGGACTATCTAACTCCCAATCAAGAAAAGCAAATGTCAACACAGCCCGATTTGATACTTCAATTCGTGAAGATAATCGAAGAGGATTTTGCTAAAAGAGGTAAAACCGATATTGAAATTTATGCCGATTCATTTGTAAAGCTGAACGGAGATTTCAGCAAAAGATATATAAATAATAAAGTTGATTTGACTAAAAAGTCATATCACGATGATTTAGATACTTGGATATTACCGAATAATTGAAATTTTTAAACTACATACTAATTACATTAATACTTAGCACTTTCATTGCGAATGCTAATACATCAGTGAACCTTTCTGGGACTGTGTATTATAATAATAGTGGTAAACCAGTAGCTTCGGCAAGGGTTTTTGTTCGTGAGATTAATAAGTATATGCTTGCAGATTTGAATGGACGATATTCGATAGATTTGAGCCAAGGCGATTATACATTAATCGCATCAACAGATGATGTATCAGGATATCCTAAAACGATTTCTGTAGATAAGACGAAAGAAGTTGATTTGACCATAGACACAATGGTTACCAAATTCGAGGATGTCTTAATAGAAGACATTAAAACCAATAGATTTGGTATGTCCAATATGCTACCTGTAGATGGAACTGCTATATATGCTGGCCGTAAATCAGAATCTTTATATTTAGATAATCTAACAGCAAACTTAGCTTCGAATAATGCGCGTCAAGTTTTTTCAAAGTTCTCTGGATTGAATATTTGGGAAAATGATGCATCTGGTATTCAGCTAAATATAGGTGGTCGTGGTCTCAGCCCTAATAGGGTCTCTAACTTCAACACAAGACAAAATGGTTACGATATAGCTGCCGATGCGCTTGGCTATCCTGAAAGTTACTATACACCTCCTATGGAGGCACTAGAGAAGATTGAATTAGTTCGAGGAGCTGCTTCTTTGCAATACGGTACACAGTTCGGTGGATTTTTGAATTTCAAATTGAAAGATGGGTCTAAGGTAAAACCAGTCGATATTATTTCAAGACAATCTATGTCGAGCTATGACAATTATAGCTCATTCAATAGTATTGGTGGCACTTACGAGAATATGAATTATTACAGTTTTCTGCAATACAAGCAAGGGAATGACTTCCGTCCAAATTCGAACTACAATGCCCTTACTTTCTTTGTAAAAAATGCTTATCAAATAACAAGTGATTTGAGCATAACTGCTGAATTTACTCACATGAATTATCTAGCTCAACAATCTGGTGGGCTTACCGATGCTATGTTTGCTAATAATCCTGAGCAATCAATAAGAGATAGAAATTGGTTCTCTGTAAATTGGGACATATTGGCTGCTGTGATAGATTACAAAATTGATAATAATTTAAAGCTGAATTCAAGAATATTTTATCTAGATGCTGAAAGAGATGCATTGGGTTACTTGATTAGACCGGACAGAGCAGATCCGATGGAAGATAGGACGTTAATCAAAGGTACTTTCCAAAATTTAGGTAATGAAACTAGATTACTATATAATTATGATCTTGTTGAGAGTTTGCCATCAACTTTATTGACAGGATTTCGAGTTTATAATGGACGTACTCTACAAAGTCAAGGGTTTGGTAATAGTGAATCTGATGCCAATTTTAATTTCAATAATGATAACAAGCTAAACGAATATACTAATCCAAGTATGAACTATGCCTTTTTTACTGAAAACCTGTTCAAACTTAGCCCTGATTTGTCTATCACTCCTGGTATTCGATACGAGAGAATTACGACTGGTTCGGAGGGGTATTACTCAAATATAGTTCGTGATTTGGCAGGTAATATCATTAAAAATGAGATAGTATCTGAAGATAGAAACAACACTAGGGAATTTTTGTTATTAGGTATTAGTGCAGGTTATAATTTGAATAAGAATATTGAATCCTACATAAATATATCTCAGAATTACAGAGCTGTTACTTTCAACGATATGAGAGTTGTAAACCCAAATATGAGAATAGACAGTGACCTGAGAGACGAGAATGGATACTCAGGTGATATAGGATTACGAGGTACTGTAGGCAAGTTGTTATACTTCGATGCGAATTTCTATTATCTTTATTACTATGACAAGATTGGGACTGTCCTTAAAGAAGATGAAGATACTTATACTTCTTATGTGCTTAAAACAAACATATCTGATAGTAGAAGTGTAGGAGTTGAGTTATTCACAGAAATGAATTTGAATACTTTATTAGGTCTTACAGATGGTTATGAACTTAATTATTTCGTAAATGGGTCATATACAAATGCAATATTTTTGAATAGCAAAGAAGCAGCATATAATAATAACAAAGTTGAATACACGCCACCAATAATACTAAGAACAGGGATGAGCTACAAGGAAGAAGGTTTCTCTGCTGCTTTAACTTACTCATATACGATGGAGCATTTTAGTGATGCAACTAATGCTATCTCGGCACCAGGAAGTATCTCTGGTATTATCCCTAGCTATGATGTATTTGATTTATCTATGAGTTACAAATTCGATTTATTCAAATTAGAAACAGGAATAAATAATATATTAGATAATTCTTATTTTACTCGTAGATCTACTGGCTACCCTGGCCCAGGTATAATCCCTGCTATGAGAAGAAGCATTTATTTTACTGTTGGAGTAACTCCTTAGTAGTTCTCATACCAATTAAACTTTGATGTTTTAATCTTTTCTTTTTCTTCTTCCAAAAACTGCAAATATGCACTTGCTACAGGTGAATGTTTTTTGCCTTTTAGCCAAATTAAACTCCATGTTGTTTTGATTGGAGTTCCTTTGATATCAATTATACTGAGACTATTATTCATTATTTCGCTTTTGATACCAATGAGAGGCATGAATGAGTAACCCATACCTGCTAGGAGTGCCTGTTTAACAGCCTCGTTGGATGTTAATTGCATTTTTTTGGTGACAGATATATTGTTTTTCTTTATAAATGATTCCATCGTTTGCCTAGTCCCTGATCCTTTCTCTCGATAGATTAGAGATATCTCTTCGAAAAAGTTTGCAAGACTTTTTTTACTTTTGATTGATACCTTTTCTTTACCGACTAAATATAGTTTATTTTGAATCAGATCGATTTTTTCATAATTGATAGTACTGGGAAGTATTGAAACAAGTGAGAAATCCACCTCATTTTTTTCTAGACTTTTTAGTACACTTGCCTTATTTGTAACATCCATATGCAACTGTATTCCTTTATGCTGATTTACAAAATCAGAAAGGAAGTAAGGCATCACATATTTACCCGTTGATACTACAGACAGCTTTAGCTTTCCAGTCAATTGACCATTGTAAGCCATAGTTTTATAGTTGATAGCATTGACTTGATTAATTATGTTTTCTGCAGCTTCAGCTATTTCTTTACCAAAATCAGTGACATATAGTTTCCTTCCAACGATTTCTGTTAGGGGAATATTAAACTGTTTTTGAAAATTATTGAGCTGAATAGATACAGCAGGTTGAGTTATATGCAGTTCCTCGGCTGCTTTTGTAACACTAGCAGTCTGAGTTACTTTTAAAAATATCTGTAATTGGCTTAAAGTATAATTCATAACGTTTCCTTATATATATCATTACAAACATAAATAAAAATTAATAAATACAAATAATTAATTTTGAACAATTAATATTGCACACATTATGGAAATAGTATGAATAGAATAACAATAGCAAAAGGTGACGGCATAGGTCCTGAAATTATGAATGCCACTTTGAAAATATTGGAATCTGCAGGTGCTGATTTAATATATGATGAAATTGAGATAGGTGAGAAAGTTTACAAGAGTGGTAATAGTTCTGGTATCTCAAATGAAGATTGGGAGACTATTCGAAAAAATAAAGTATTTCTAAAGGCACCAATCACAACTCCTCAGGGTGGCGGATACAAAAGTCTAAATGTTTCTACTCGAAAGTTTTTAGGCCTATTCGCAAATGTAAGACCTTGCAACAGCCTTCATCCATTTATTCTAACAAAACATCCTAAAATGGATTTAGTAATAATCAGAGAGAATGAAGAGGATTTATATGCAGGTATAGAACACCAGCAAACTGATGAAGTTGTTCAATGCTTGAAATTAATTAGTAGACCTGGATGTGAAAAGATAGTGAGGTACGCTTTCGAATATGCTAAGCAATACGGTAGAAAGAAAGTTACATGCTTCACAAAAGATAATATAATGAAACAGACTGATGGTCTATTTCATAGAGTGTTTGATGAAATTGCAAAAGAATACCCAGAAATAGAAAATGAGCATTGGATAGTAGATATTGGGGCAGCAAAAGTAGCTGATACTCCAGAGCATTTTGACGTTATTGTAATGCCTAATCTATATGGTGATATAATATCTGATATAGCAGCACAGATTACAGGCTCAGTTGGGTTAGCAGGTTCGTCGAATATCGGTGAGGAATGTTCTATGTTCGAGGCAATACACGGCTCTGCACCAGATATAGCTAATAAAAATATTGCCAATCCTTCTGGATTGCTTAACGGGGCAATTATGATGCTAAATCACCTAGGACAAAATAAAATAGCTGAAAATATTCATAACGCTTGGCTAGTCACTCTCGAACAAGGATTGCACACCGCGGATATTTATGATGAAGGCATAAGCAAAAGAAAGCTGACAACAACGGAATTTGCAGACGAAGTAATAGCTAATCTTGGCAATAAACCAAAAACACTCAAAGAGATTGAATATCCTTCGAACAATAGGATAAACATACCTAAATACATAAGAAAAGAAGCAAAGAATAAAGTACTCGAAGGGGTAGATCTATTTATTCATTGGACAGGTACAAAACCTAGTGAAATTGCAGAAAAATTGGAAAAGCTTAATACCAATCTAATAGAACTAAATATGATAACTAATAGAGGAATAATGGTATGGCCAAAAGGGTTTGAAGAAACATTCTGTACTGATCACTGGAGATGTAGATTCAAATACATAGGTGAAAATAGAATTACCAAAAATCAAATAATTGATTTATTAATCAAATGCGAAGAAATAGGACTAGATGCAATAAAAACAGAGAACTTATATTCATTTGACGGTGTTAAGTCATATTCACTTGGTCAAGGCCAATAAACAAAGGAGTAATAATGTTAAAATTAATAAAGAAAATATCAAATTACTGTTGTTTACTATTAGCAATTATATTCGGTATTAGCGCTGTGATATCACAAGATGAAGTCTCATTCAAATTACTTTTCTCACTAGCTATAGCATTAGGACTTATATTTTTAAACAACAATCATAATAATAATTTTGAGGTAAACTAATGAAAGAATTCAAATTAATAGACAGCTCATTTACTAACGAAGAAGCAAAAGTTGTACTTTTAGAATTAGTTAATTATAAAATTCAATTCCATAGCCAGAGAATATTTAGTAATGATATTAGATTCGGAACAGATGATATAAAATCTAAAAAAAGAATTGAAGAACTAGAAAAAATCAGAACTGATTTATTAGAATTTTTCAATGGACTTGATGATAAAGATGGTGTATTTAGAGTTAAATCAGTTGTAAATATTGAATCATTTATTAGTATCAATGATGGTGTAACATCATGATTATTAACAATCTAGATCATGCTAAAAGAGTTTTGGAAAGTAATAAGAATCTTATAATTCCTACAGAAACTGTATATGGTTTAGCTGGTAATATTTATAGTGAAGAGGCAATTAGTAATATTTACGAATTAAAGAAAAGGCCACGAAATAATCCTCTAATAGTCCATATTAGCTCATCTGAGGCAATGAACTTGGTAGCTAAAGATATACCTGATGTTGCTTATAAATTAGCTGAAAAATTTTGGCCAGGAGCTTTGACTTTAGTATTAAATAAAAAAGATACAGTTTCTGATATTATAACTGCTGGTAAGAGTTCTGTGGCAGTGAGAGTACCAAACCACAAGACAACTTTAGAGCTACTTGATTTATTAGATTTCCCTTTAGCTGCACCAAGTGCAAACCCATTTGGTACAATTAGTCCAACTTCAGCGGCACACGCTTACAGATACTTTGAAGATACTGTAGATATACTTGATGGTGGTAAATGTGAATTAGGAATCGAATCAACCATTATAGGGTTTGAGAATGAAACTCCAACAATATATCGTCTTGGTTCTCTATCAGTAGAAGAAATAGAATATCATTTGGGAGGAATAGAAATAAAGAACAATGATAATAGTAGTCCTATAGCTCCTGGTATGATGCAAAAACATTATGCCCCTAATACACCGTTATTGTTGACGGATAATGTATATAAAGCAATAGAGGGTAATAAAGCAAAAAGAATTGGATTATTATTGTCCAATTCGGATTATACTGATAATGAAAAATCTACAATCATAATAATTAACAATAAGTCTAATAAAACAGGTGCTGCAAAAAACCTTTATTCTGATTTGCACCAACTTGATAATCTAAATCTTGACATGATAATAGCAGAGAAATGGGACGAAAGTGGATTAGGTAAGTCTATCAATGACCGTTTGACAAGAGCTTCTTACAACCAAAAGGAAACAAATGAATTTTTCACTTCTGCTTGAAAACTTAACAAATCCAGCGTTACTATTTTTTATTCTTGGCATTATTGCAGTTTTTGTTAAAAGTGATCTTGCAGTCCCAGAGAACTCATCGAAATTTATATCACTATATTTACTTTTTGCAATTGGATTTAAAGGTGGACAAGAGTTATCCCACGAAGAATTCACAATGGAAATACTTTGGTCTATGCTTTTCGGAATTGTGATAGCTTTAGCAATACCAATTTACTCATATTTTATACTTAGAAAAAAGCTAAACATATATGACTCTGTCGCGATAGCAGCAGCTTATGGATCAGTCAGTGCTGTCACATTTGTTACTGCAGTAGCATATCTTGAATCGCTTGGCATGACAATACACGGTCATATGGTTGCCATAATGGCACTAATGGAGTCTCCAGCTATTATTGCAGGATTAGTTTTACTCTCATTATTTAACAAAGATAATTCTAATAACTTTAGTAAAAGAAATGCATTTCGTCATTCGTTGACAAATGGGAGTGTTATTCTAATATTAGGCAGTTTGGTGGTAGGCTTATTAGCAAGTGCTAAACATGCCGAAGGTATAAAACCATTCACAGATGATATATTCAAAGGATTTTTAGCAATTTTTCTTCTTGACATGGGAATTGTAAGTGGTAGAAAACTAAACTCACTTGTAAGTAAAGGTTGGTTTCCTTTTGCATTTGCTATACTAATACCGCTTATTAATGGATGCTTGATTGCGATAATTAGTAGTATTGTAACTGATGATTTAACTAATCGATTTATGTTTGCAGTACTTGCAGCGAGTGCATCTTATATAGCAGTTCCTGCTGCTATGAAAATGACAGTACCTCAAGCAAATCCAGGACTTTATTTACCCATGGCACTCGCTGTCACATTCCCTGTTAATATAACGATAGGTATGCCACTTTACTATCTTGTAATTCAGAATTTCTAAATTCTGGCTTAAACCCTTTCTTTACTATTATGTCATAGATACTGCTATTTCGTAACAATAGGCGTTTTTTTTCGACTATGCTAAGCTTAATTTGTAACTCATCCGTAATAGCAAAAATTATCTGATACTTAATGAAGAAAAACTATACTAATGTTAAAATATATAGCGTTCATTCTAACTTTCACAGCATTTTCACTTTTCTCACAATCTAATTATTCAATATCTGGGACTGTATTAGATATAGAAGGTCTACCTCAAATAGGTGCATCCGTAGCTCTACACGACTCCAAAGACTCATCAATTATTACTGGCGCTTCGACTAAAATCGGTGGAAATTTTAAATTTACTGCTAAAGAAGGGAATTATTATATTCGAATAACTTCGGTAGGAATGGAGCCCAAAATATTAGATAATATAAGTTTAACAACTGATTTAAAATTAGGTATAATTAAGATAGCTCAGTCTTCGGAACTAACAGAAGAAGTATTGGTAACGGCTGAAAAGTCAATTATGGAACTCAAGCTAGACAAAAGAATTTATAATGTCAATAAAGATGCAAGTAACATTGGTAGAAATGGCTCAGAAATATTGGATAACATACCATCTGTTAATGTTGACCCCGAAGGTAATGTTTCACTCCGTGGTTCGGGTAATGTACAGATATTGCTCAATGGAAAGCAATCTGGATTAGTAAGTAATGACCCAGAATCTATAAGGCAACTTATGGGCGATATGATTGAGAAAATAGAAATTATCACAAACCCTTCTGCTCGGTACGATGCACAAGGTGAAGTAGGTATAATCAACATAGTATTGAAGAAAAAACAAGAAGCTGGGTACAATGGGAACTTCGAGGTAAGAACTGGATATCCTGATAATCATGGACTTTCTATTTCTTCTAATTATAGATCAGAATCTATGAACTTATTTGGTTCTATAGGTACTGATTATAGGAAGGCACCAGGAACAGGAAACACAGATCAAACTTTCTTTGAATATGATACATTCAATTTCACTAATACAGATTTGGATAGATCAAGGGGTGGACTAGGACTTAATCTAAGTATAGGTTCTGACTTTTATCTAGATGATGAGAACACTCTTACTTTTGCAGGTAATCTACGATTAGGTGACAGGCTGAATGAGTCCGACCTAACTTATACTGATTATTTACCGAATGGAGATTTGTATCGTGTTACAACTAGAGATGATGATGAATCTGAAACTAAGAATGATATAGAATTTAACTTAACATACGAGAAAATATTCGATGGTAACAAAGACCACGTGCTTAAGTTTGACAGTAGATACGAACAAGATAAAGATGTAGAACAGTCAGATATATTAGAGTCTAGCAGCTTAACAAATAATGACATAGTTCAGAAATCTTATAATCTGGAATTTGAAAGAAATCAATTATACCAATTAGATTACGTATATCCATTTAGTGTAGATGGTAAGTTCGAAGCTGGAGCTAAAGCAAACTTACGAAAGATAGACAATGACTATTGGGTAAAACAAGATATAGGCGAGGGACTAGAATTTCTAGAAGGATTCAACAATAATTTCGTTTATTATGAAAATATTATTGCTGCATATATAATGGCTGGAAATCAAATAGACGAATTTGGTTGGCAACTAGGAGTTAGAACGGAGTATTCTGATATTACAACTGAGTTGCTAAAGACTGATTATAAAAACCAACGAGATTACCTAAACTTCTTCCCATCTACTCATTTCAATTATAAGCTAGATGAATACAATTCATTACAAGCAAGCTATTCTGCAAGAATACAAAGACCTTGGTTTCGTAGATTGATGCCATTCTCTAGTTTTACTGATTCAAGGAATATATGGGGTGGTAATCCTGATTTGAATCCAGAATATACTGATTCGTATGAGTTAGGATATTTGTACAACTGGGAAACAGGTTCTATTCTCTCTAATATTTATTACAGACATAGCACAGACATCATACAAACAGTTACATTTATAGACTCTTCAGGGATTACGCAGTTAAGACCTTCAAATATAGGTATTCAGAATGCATATGGAGTAGAGTTTAATATATCGAATGACATAACTGAATGGTGGAACACAAACCTAAATTTTAACTTATATAGTGCTACTATAACCGGTAACGAATCGGTCTATAATCTAAATAGTGAGTTCTTTAGTTGGAATACTCGGTTTTCTTCTAAGATGAATTATTCTGGTTATAATTTCCAAATAACAGGAAACTATCGTGCTCCAGAGGACACCCCACAAGGAGAGACCTTAAGTATGTGGTGGTTAGATTTTGGTTTATCCACGGATATACTTGATAATAATGCTACTCTTACATTATCTGGGCAAGATGTTTTTAGTACTCGCTTAAGACGTTCTATTGTCAATGGAGAAACATTCTATCGTGAAAGCGATTACCAATGGAGGGCCGGTCAAGTAACTCTAACTTTTAACTATAGAATAAATCAAGCTAAAAAGCGCGAGCGTTCTGCATTTGATGGTGATGGTGGAGACATGGAGTAAAATGAAAAATTTTTGGGATGAAAGATTTGCAAACAACGAGTCAGTTTATGGTGAAGAACCGAATCAATTCTTTGAAGAACAGTTATCTAATCTTGAAGCTGGGACAATACTCCTACCTGCAGAAGGCGAAGGAAGAAATGCAATATATGCAGCAAAGTCTGGTTGGGATGTTTCTGCTTTCGATACGAGCAAAGTAGGCCGCGAGAATGCACTCAAAAGAGCTGAGCAAGAGAATGTAGTCATCGACTACAAATTGCAAGATATAATGGATTTCGATTATCCTAACAACAATTTTGATGCTATTGGACTAGTCTTTTCTCATTTCCCTTCAAATATTAGAACTAAATTTCATCGAAAATTAGTAGATAGTCTTAAAATTGGAGGTCACATAATACTAGAAGGTTTCAGTAAAAATCACCTACAATTCAGTGAGAAAAACCCAAACGCTGGTGGACCTCGGAATATTGATATGCTATTCGACACAGCCTCAATCTTAGCTGATTTCAGAGGTTTAGAAATAGTTCTAATTGAAGAAAAAATTGTTCATCTATCAGAAGGCGAGTTCCACCAAGGCGAAAGCTTTGTAGTGAGAGTTGTTGGGAAGAGGGTGTAGTTGCCTAATTATTAGTTTCCAATAATTTTTAGTAGTTTGAAAATTAAACTTGAATCATAAACCATGTCACAATTAGAAAAACTATACTTTAGATTGAAAGCGCTGGGTGTACCAGAAGATAGCTATTATCTACAAGGTTTGTATGGTTCAACATCTGACAATGATAAACTAGCTATGATGGTAACAAAGGGGAAATACGTCGTAGAGTATGAAATGTATTACAAAGAACGTGGTCAAAAACATATTATACAGATTTTTACTGATTTTGATATTGCTTCTAATTATTTCATTGAACGGTTGACTAAGTAGTTTGATAGAATCGAATATAAGGAGACAATGTGGGAAATATTACAATAGTTAATAATTTATACGAATGGGCATCTTCCACAAGAGTTAACCAAGATTCATGGGAATCAAATTATATATACGTAGACGAGTTTATAGATAATATTGAGCGAAAGGAGTGGATAAGTAATAGTTTTAAATACTTTAAATTCTTAGTCCCTAATAAGGCAAATGGGATAAACTTAATTCCAGTAATAAGTATGAATCTGAAATGTTTAGGAATAGATGAAAAGTTTGAATTAGATTTGAATTCATTATTGAATATAATGAATGAAGAAACACCACCTAGATTCCATTTTTCAGAAGAACTCTATTTTAAAAATAAATTATTAACTGAAACTGAATCTGATGAAACTTATACCGTAAAAGGAGTTGAGTTTAGAGTTTTCCTTTCAGAAATTATGGAATTTGAATACAATGAAGTTTATAGATTTCTGAGCTTCGTAAGATTAAGAGATTTAAAATAATTCTAATTATAATCAATGTCACAACTAGAAAAATTATATTTCAGAATGAAAGCACTTGGCATTCCAGAAGAGAGCTATTATTTACAAGGTATGTATGGCTCACCAACAGATGAATATAAATTAGCATTGGTGATGAGAGAAGGGGATAATGCTACTGAGTACGAAATGTACTTTAAAGAAAAAGACCATAAGCACGTAATTCAGGTTTTTACTGATTTTGATATTGCGTCAAATTATTTCATCGAACAATTGACAGAATGAATTATTAACAATGAAAACTAACTTTAGAAATATCGCATTATACTTCTTTCTTGAACATCTTTCATTATACATCCTCTTAATGATTATCCAAAAACAAACTGTTTTACTAGAGTTCTACAAAATATCAACATTCGAAGGCTTATTCTATTTTGTATATTTATTTGGAGCAATGCCAACATTATCTTTCATTTTGTTTTCTATACCACTTTATAATATTTTAAAAATAAAGAGTAAAATATTATTTTTAATTGCTCTATTAGGTGTTTTTTTATTAGAATCGTTAGTTTATAGTTACTTAGCTTCACCTAGTGATTATACTTATGCATTTTATAAGATGTTTTTTGGAGTTGTAATTATGACTATTATGTTTTATAAATCCACACCATTTTATAGAATTAAAGATCACAAATGAATCAAAATGCGTAAATTGAAAAAAAAATAACATAAGAGACAAGAATATGAGATTAGCAAATATAATAGCTACAATAATCGGGATTCTACTGATTATATTCGGAACTCAACAGATTGCAGGTGGAAACGAAGTACTTCCATTTTTAGGAATGATTTTTATCGGGTTAATTATGGCAGTAATCGGATTTATTAACTATATGAAGCTTCGTAGAGGATGAACCTACAAGACTACATCAGAGATATTCCAGACTTCCCGAGACCTGGGATTTTATTCAAAGATATAACTCCATTACTCATCAACCCTAAAGCTAGTAAATTTGCACTCAAATCTTTGGTTGAACTCACAGAACATCTGAATATTGATAAAGTGGTAGGTATAGAAAGCCGAGGTTTTTTCTTCGGTACTCTTTTAGCTGATAGACTTGGTGCTGGTTTCGTACCAGTGCGAAAACCAAACAAATTACCTTTTGATAAACTCAGCCAAGAGTTCCAATTAGAGTACGGTACTGACCGATTAGAAATCCACAAAGATGCTATAAGTAAGGGCGATAGAGTGTTAGTTCACGATGATGTATTAGCGACTGGAGGCACAGCAGAAGCTGTTTGTAAGCTAGTAGAATCACTTGGCGGTGAAATCGTTCAATGCAATTTCTTGATTGAACTTACGTTTTTAAAAGGTAGAGAGGTTTTCTCGGATTACAATACTGAATCATTAATTAAATACTAAAAACCTGGAAAAATATGCAAGAAATAGAAAAAGACGAAATGCAGATTATAGGGCTAGAGTTAGAAACTAAGACTAGTAACATGAACAGTAAGTCTGGAATTGACATAAGTAAGTTATGGGAACAATTCGAAAAAGATAAAATTTACCCCAAGATTCCTAATAAGGAAAACAATGATATCTTAGGTGTTTACTTCAACTACGAGGGTGATTATACAGAGCCCTTTTCCTATATGATTGGTTGTGTAGTAATGGATGGAACAGAAGCCCCTCCGGGTATGAAAAAAATCACAATCCCAAAAGGTAAATACAGAAAATTCGTAGCTAGAGGTAAGATGCCTGATTGTGTTAGTGAAGTATGGAAGTTAATATGGGGTACAGACCTAGAAAGAACTTATACATGTGACTTCGAGGTATATGGAGAAAAAAGCCAGGACTGGGAAGACGCAGAAGTTGAAGTTTTTATTGGAGTGAAGTAAAGCCCATTACTACATATTCTTTTTATCTTGGCATTATTTCCTTAATTTCTGTTATTAAAGTTTGAAACAGGAATAAAAGTAAATGAATGAGAATCAAGAACAAATAGATAACCTTCTAAGACGGATAGAGCAACTCTCAGATAAGCAGTCCTATTTCAAACAAGAATTGGAATCTATAAGAGCAGAATTATATAATCTCAGATATACTCAAAGCAGTGATGAGGATGTAAAAGAAAAAGTTCAAAATGTTCCTCCTACTAGCAAAATAGAAAATCCTCTTCCTACAGGATACAAACCCCAAAGTATACCATACCCTGCTAGAAAAACAGTAGGGAAAGAAAAGCCACGAACCGAACCTAAACATCTGAATAGAAGTATGGAGAAGTTTATAGGTGAGAATCTAATAAATAAAATTGGGATTATAATATTAGTTATTGGTGTTGGGATAGGTGCTAAATATGCTATAGACAATCAACTTATTAGCCCTTTGACAAGAATTATACTTGGTTATTTAGTAGGTCTTGGTTTGTTAGGAACAGCTTATAAATTAAAAGAAAAATTCATTGATTTGAGCGCTGTACTTCTAAGCGGTTCTATGGCAGTAATGTATTTCATTACTTTCTTCGCTTATAGCTCATATAGCTTGATGCCACAGGTTGTTGCCTTTCTCCTCATGTTTGTCTTTACCATATTCACTGTTCTATCCTCCTTACATTTTAAGCGGGAAGTAATCTCAATAATAGGTTTAGTCGGGGCTTATTTTGTGCCTTTTCTCTTGAGCAATAACTCAGGTCAAGTTGAGATTATGTACAGCTATATGCTGATTATCAACCTTGGTGTGTTATATATAGCTTATAAACAACATTGGAAGTATTTAAGAATTTCTTCCTTTACTATCACTTGGTTGATATATACTAGTTGGTATCTCTCTTCTTATAGAGAAGAGCAATTCTTAATTGCATCTTTATTTATCACTGCTTTTTTCTTGATATTCCATACTTCAACTGTGTTAAGTAGTCTCAAAAAAACTACAGAAAGTGGGACACTGAACGTTGTGTTGACTTTGATAAATTCGCTCATATTTTATGCAATTGGTTCTGCATTGACTTATGACAACTTTGAAACGAATGAATCTCTTTCAGTTTTCACTATAATAAATGCTATTATATTCTTTGCCACTGTTATTACTATTAGAAATAGAGAGCAATCAGATAGGAACTTATTCTATATATTCTTGGGTCTAGTTCTTTCGTTCTTAACTATAGTCATTCCTATTCAATTTGATGGAAATTGGATAACAATACTTTGGGCTGGTCAAGCCGTTGCATTATTTTGGATTGGTCAGAATAAAGGGTTGAAGTTCTATACTAGAGCGGGTGTTCTATTGATCGCATTAGCTACTATAAGTATGGCTCTTGATTGGGGACAATTCTTGAACTATGGGAGAGGTTTTGAGAATACTCAAGTTACCTTCCTATTCAATATTTACTTCCTAACTTCTGTACTATATGCTATTTCATTGGCACTTATCGTTTATATAACAAAAGCAAAAGAAGGAACTACAAGTATTGGAATATTTAATATGAGTTTATCTGCTGCTTTACCAACAATGCTAGTTCTAACACTATATTATATATTCTATATAGAAATACAAGTTTATTGGGAGCAGTTATTCCATTCTTCTAAATTAGTTGTTACTGAAGAAGGTAGATACAATGATCAGACAATCTATAATTTGAATTATGAATATCTAAAAACGGCTTGGCTGTTTATATATAGTCTCGTCTTTGTAACGGGACTAATATTAGCAAACAAATTGAAATTGAAGAATCAATATTTATCAAAAATTACGGTAGCGATAGGTCTCTTAGTAGGAGCCATATTCTTGATGGGTGGGTTATATAACTTAAGTATGATGAGAGCTAATTTTATTAGTAATCAATACAACGAATTTTACTCCATTGGCTCTATTAATATTGCTTTACGATATATTTCGTTAGTTGCATTCGGTGTGCTAGCATATCTCACTACAATTCAATCAAGAGTTTTCAGTACAGTAGATAACTATATAATTTATAAAGACGTAATAATACATACTATAATCGTATGGCTTTTGAGTAGTGAACTTATACATTGGTTAGACTTATATTCTAGTGCTTCTTCATACAAACTGGGTTTAAGTATATTATGGGGATTATATTCACTTATGCTTATTATATTAGGTATCTGGAAATCTAAAAAACATATTAGATTAGCAGGATTCTCATTATTTACTATTACTTTGCTTAAGTTATTTTTCTATGATATTACTTCACTTGACACTATTTCAAAAACCATCATATTTGTAATCATTGGTTTGCTTATGTTATTTGCCTCATATTTATATAATCGTTACAAAGGGAAAATAGATGATTAGAATACTTTCACTTATTATTATTCTTTTTATTTACCAGAATCTATTTGCTGACAGTACCGACAATAAGACTATAGGTTACCAACTTAAGAATGTAGAAAAAGGTTGGAATCGCTTGGAACTAGATGATGATCTTCTATCTCAGATGAGCTCTATCAATACTTTCATAAAGGTGAGGCAAATCAATAAAGACAATGACACTTTGGAAGTTCCTTATGTAATAGTTAGTAATAAGAAAATAGATTCCACTGTAAGAATACAAATAGAGATTGTAAATAAGACAACCAAAAATGGCAAGAAGTACTACACACTAATAGCCGATTCTACACAGATTATTTCCAATCTAGAGTTCTCATTTAGTGGAAGGAAAAGTCTAGGAAAAGCTAGTTTGGAAGGTAGTAATAATCAGACAGATTGGTTCATGATATCTGATAGTTTGTTGCTTGGTGAAAGACAGAATAGTCATCAGAAAATATCCAGTAAAACAATTTACGATTTGCAAACCTTATATAAGTTCTATCGTTTGAGTTTAGACGATACTAAATCTGAGCTTGAAAGTGTTATTTATGAGAAAACGTTTAGTGTTAATCCAATATTTAAAAAGCTCAATGTCAATTATTTAAAGTATAGAACTGACAAAGAAAAGAAACGGACTATTTACAGATTCAGTTTGAATGGACGATTACCTATACATTATTTAAAACTTGATATTCAGAATAAATTCGATTATAACCGTACTGTTAACTTGTTCGCTTTAGTAGATAGTGTTCGAACTGAAAAAGGGACTAAACATAATTACAAATTGATTGAGACTTTCCAGCTCAATTCAATGGACTCTACTAACTACGCATTTAGCTACCCTGAGAATTACCAACATTACAAAATAGTAATTCTAAATGGGAATGACCCTCCGTTGGAAATAGGTCGATTAACCGCCTACAGACATGAGTACATTCTAAAAGCAAGGTTTGATGATGAGGGTGATGCTTTTATTAAGATAAGAAGCAATGGTAGTTTCCCTTATTATGATATAGAAAAATTCAAGTCACGAATTCCTACTGATATGAACGAAATGAGATTAGGAGACAAGCTAGAATTAGAAATAAGTAAGGCAGAAATAGAACCGTTATTCACGAACAAATTGTGGCTTTGGCTTGTAATGATGTTAGCCGTGATTATAATAGGATATTTCAGTTTAAAAATGCTAAAAGAGGAAAAGAAAAAATAGAATGAACATATTCAAAATAATCAGATATATAATAGAGGCAATGTTTGTTGTCTTGATACTCGGGATACTTTTTATTGGTGTAGATGATCTAGTAATTGACAATGACATAATCTATATACTACTAATGTCATTTATTTTCTTGCTAATGGCTGTAGAAGATAGAATATTGGGAGCCATATATGCTAAAAAGAGAGAGTCAAATCCTGAGGGGTACAATGACATAAAAAAAGGGCTAGTCTCTACGGCATTGCTTACTCTTTTATTGGGTATAGTTATGCTTGTACTTTCTCCTTTTGATGTTCATTCGAACGCAATACTAATAAAGTTGTTTTTCACTTTATCCATGTTTGCTAGTATTAGTATGACTTTCTACAAAATATCAAAGGGCTAACTGATGATAGAAATTACAGAAACCAATTATCACGAGGAAGTTGAATTCAAGAATGTAGATCATTCTAAACAGAAATTAGTTGGGATGAAATTCGAACTCTGCACTTTTATAAACTGTGATTTCAGCAATACAGATATGGCTGATACTACCTTCGTAGAGTGTACTTTTGTGAACTGCAACCTAAGTCTGGCAAATGTAAATAAAACAGCTTTCAATGAAGTTCGATTTACTAAATGCAAGCTATTAGGTATTGATTTCAGTAAATGCAGAGAGTTTTTGTTGGCGTTTAGCTTTACGGATTGTATTCTCAGTTCTTGTTCATTCTCAAATCTCAAAATAGGTGGCACTCAATTCGAGAAATGTATAATGCATGATACCCAATTCGTAAATACAGAGTTAATCGGTTGCTCATTCGATGGTTGTGATTTACGTGATGCTTTCTTCGATCATTCGACGTTGAATAAAGCTGACTTTAGGAATGCGAATAACTACACTATAGACCCAGAGATAAACAGAATGAAAGGAGCTATATTCTCACGCATTGGATTGGAAGGATTATTAGTAAAGTATGGAATGGATATAAGGTGATAGACTATTATTTCGTGTCACTCTGAGCGTAGCGAAGAGTCCAGGTGAAGTAGTCTCGGTTGCATTATTCTGAAAGGATGACAGGATAGTCAAGATGTTTTTGATAATTGGATATGCCTCAGAGCTACGTAATAAGGGTTTAGCAAATATAATGAAGATGATAAAAATGAAGTTGAAATTATGTCAAATATCTCAATACTAGGCGAAAATATAAAATTAGAACAAGGGAAATACATTGTTATAGATGGGTTATATATAAATTATATAAAAGATTTTTTAAATAAATCAATTTCAAATAATCCACTACTTATTAATAAAATAAAAGAAGAAGTTTTCCCGTTTACAGATATACCGTTTGGAATATATGAGTTTAACAGTAATGTTGAGATAGGATTAAAAGACATAAAACGAACAAAATTAGAGAGTATAACAAATAATTCAGACCATTATATTTCAATAGATACTGGTATTATGGCTTTTATTAGTTTTGATATCTTTTTTAAATTTATCAAACTCTTTGATTATAACAAGCTTGTAGAGAAGGAACCAATTAATGAGGGTTCTTGGAATATTATAACGAAGTCGATAAATAGTAACAAAGTTGGATTAATTCTATCCCCTGGTATCAACTTTAACTTTGAATTTGAAGGAAGTGGCATATATTATCTTGATGTTAAATGATAAGATTTGGATGTTTAGGTGAAGTAGTCTCCATTATATTTTCTGAACAAGATGGCAGGATAGTCAAGATGTTTTTGATAATTGGATATGCCTCAGAGCTACGTAATTAAGGTGTAAAGCAAGTATAATGAGGATGATAAAAAATGGATATAATAGTAATTGGTGTATATAATGAATTAGACACTATTCCTATTGAAGAAAAATTAATTTCTAATGGAATGAAAGTAATTTGGAGGCTCAATGAATATATATATGAAGGAAACAAAGGCTTTTATGATTTAAAAGAGCATTTTAATTTGTGTAAAATCGGCGTTGTTATAGACATTGACAATGAAAATGATATAGTAGCAGGTTCAAGTCCATTGATTGATAGTATCTCTGATTTTTATATGGCATATGAATGGGATAATGAAATTACTTCTTCACCCAAGTTTTTTCAGTTTTTAGAGGAATTGAAAAATATTAATATAAAAGAAATGATATTGGCAATTGGGGATCATTGGACAGATGAAACTACTGTCATTTTGGATGATATCAATTTTAATCAAATTAAATCACGATTATATTCACTATACGTATGGTGTCCAGAAGTTATTGATTTAAAGACGAATAGTTCTGATAGAGACGATTATCACCCATTAGTTTTGAAAATTAATAGTGGTAAATAATATGAACCCATTAAACAATTACATTGAAGTTGGTGAAAGTATAGAAGGAGCGATTAGTAGCAATCTCTTTGGTTAGCCTTGCTTCAAATTACAAGGGAAAGGCATGTCTTAGTTTCTTTCAAAAAACAGACCCATGAAGCAATGAGTACAAATTCCTTATGATTATATTCAGATAAATAGAAATACTTCGCGGAGAAAGCCGCTGAATCGATTGAAGAATAGTAATCTACTCAGATAGAGTAAAAAAAACTCAGTATAATCTAATAAGAAGAATATACTGAGTTCTAATAATACTTAAATAAATTTTAGTATCTGTATCCTATACCTAATCCTAATTGATATAAGTCAGGAATATTTCCAAACCCAAGTATTAATGATATATCTAACCAGACACGGGAATCAAAAACCTGAAAAGCTTGACCAAAATTAATAGCATAGTCAGTGTCATAATCATTTACATACTGACCAATACCGACATAAGAATAAGAATTTTTATCTCCATGTTGATCTCCAGGCATTGTAGACATATACTCAAGTGACCATTTACGGGTTAGTACATTGTATGAGTCTGTGATATTATATCTAGCTCTAACATTGTAAGCGTAGAATCCAATTTTTATTGGGATTGTTTCTGCACTTATATAATCATTTAAAGCTTCTTTATCACCAGATTGTATTTCTTTAATTCTCTGTTCTGGAGTTTTAACTTGTTTAGCAGCTACACCAAAATTTAACAGTACTTTAAGTTCATTGATAGGTTCTATTTCAAATTCAATCTCGGAAATTGTAGAAACTATTTCGTTATCTGCAAATATTCCATCAAAGCTTAGATAATTATTCATTGTTACGGCAAGAGGTATCTCATTTACAAAGGCATCGTATTTCTTATATTTTGCTCGCTCCCAAGTAGGGTTGATGAGAGATTCTCTTAGATGTTTAGGCGTAGATCCATAGTGAATATAATCTTGAATTTCTTCTTTTCTAGCTTCTCTCGCATAAGCGAAATCAGAATAAGATGATACTCTATCTCTCCATCTATAGCAAGCTATATCATCAGCATCAGCTAAGCTATATATTTTGTTTTCAATATTTGAGTTTATCTCTTCTGCATATTCTTCATCTCTTGAATCTTTCCTTGCTCTAGCCCATTGGGATTGGAATTCTTCAATCATTTTATCGGCTTTTATTTCGTCCATTTCATTGTCAAATTCACAATGTAGTTCAGCCTTTTTGAATAGATAATTAACCAAATAGTATCGTGCAAGAGCATAATCAGGCTCCATATCTAATACTCTCTTGATTTTTGCAATCGCATTATCTACATATTTCATCTTTTCAGTAGAGTCTTCGGTTTCATGTATTTTTATATACTCTGCATCGGCAAAACACATTTGCTTATATGCTTCGTAGTTATCTATTCCAATTGATTTTTTCATTGGAATTTCTTTTTCTTTTGCTTTCACGATTGCATCTTCTAAATACATGATGTTTCGTAAAAACCCAGTAGATTCTACATTCAGACCAACTAGTTTAGCGTATACTTGCCCAACAACTTCACCATTGTAATTAATTGCTGGACCGCCACTATTACCCGGATTGATTGGGGCAGTAGTCATTAATGTACTATCTTTGGTACTACTACTAAGTATCCCTGAAGTAACTTTTATTTCGTGATCATTCAAATTTGAACCTGGGAAGCCAAGTATTAAAATTTCATCACCTTGTTTGATAGTCTCACTTTTTGTTAGACTCAAAGTTGGTAGCTTTAGATCGTCCGCTTTTAATATGGCTATATCTAAATCTTTATCTTGCCATATAACGTATGCTACACTAGTATCAGCTTCAGAATCAGTATGACCTACTACGTAAAACCCTACTGCATCTTCTACTACGTGATGGTTGGTAAATATCCAACCTTCATCATTGACAGCAAAGCCAGAGCCTGTGGAGTAGTAGTAGCTATTACCTGCACCAGGTACTCCCATACTATATATTCTAACTACGGCATCTTTATTTTTCTCAAATGCTTCTATTTTCGTTTGTGAGTATAGAAACGTTTGACTAAAGAAAAGTATAATAATAATAAATCTATATTTCATTTTTTAATTCTCAATAATATATTTTAATAATATGCTTCTAGACCGATGCTAAGTTTATAAAGCTCATTTTGATCTGCTGTACTAATTAACGTCTTTATATAAAAGTTTTGATAAAAGTTAATTCCTAATCCTACACCAAATGTACTCGTATCACCATTTCCTGATCTATATGAAGGGTCTACGTTCGGAATATAGAACCCAGACATTAAACCATAAGATGCTGTTAAGTAATAATCTGTCAGACCATCAGCTGCACTTGGTCGATTGTAAGTAAAATTCAGAATAATAGAGTTACCATAGTAAATTTCAGTTGTACTCAAGAAATATAGAATTTCAAAATATTCATAGAATGCTAATCCTAATATGAGACTCTGTTCATCTTCAAAAGCATTCTTCAAATCATTATTGCTGATGTTGATATATTCAAATGGCAATCTTCTTTGGTAGTTTTGAAATCCTATTCTAATCCCATAGCCACCACTAGTATAGCCCAACAAAAAATAATTTGATATCGGTGCAAGCTTTTTATAATTCTGATATGGGTCTGATACTAATTCAGTCATATTAAGGATTGATATAGGGCTACCTAGTAAAAAATTACCAATAGTTTTCATTCGTAATCTTTGATACACATTTAGATCACCTCTTTGGTTTTTGAAAACCTCGAGGGTATTATCTAACTCTACTGGTGTAGTTCCATATCTTATCCAATTCTCAAAATCCTCACGTCTATCTTTTTTACTGTCATAGTTGGTTACAAAGTAATTCCAAGACTTTCTGAAGTAGCTTGACTCAAAGTTTTCATAATTGAATTCGGAATCTCCATATTCATCTTCCCTAAAAAATACATCAGGAGTACCTATAGCTGTCTTTAGATATTCACGGAAAGTAGTGTCGGACATTTTGTACGCTTTGTTGAGATACTTATTATATTGTTGAGTATATACTTTTGTTTCTATGCCGAATTCTTCTATTGAATTATCGTATATTTTAAGTAAATACGCATAAGCAAGGTTTGCATAAGTACGTTCATTCTCTTCGTAATTATCTGACTCTTCTATTAGTTCAATATATTGGTCTAACCCTTTGGCTATTTCTTTATAGTCTTTAGGTTCCACCTCTTTATACAAATAAGTCGCAGCAAGGGCAAATTTTTGATAAGCAAACATATCATTATGATACTGAAACTCTGTATCATTTGTATCCAGTTTATAAGTATCTGAGTCTAAACTATCAACTAAGTCTAGAATAAATTTCTTTCTAAGTAGAAAACCAGTTTTCTCATAATCAACAGAATAGTTTTTACCTACAACCATACCTATTAATTTACCATCTAAATCCAGAGCTGCACCTCCCTCCATACCATAATTAAGTGGGGCAGAGGTCAATACTAAAGTGTCTTTGGCAGAACTACTAACAATACCTTCCGTTATTATGTAGTTATTCGTTTTCATATGCTCAGAAAGCCACCCTACAAGTACTATGTCTTGGGCTTGTTTTATTTCTGTATTGGAATATTCGATAGGTTTAAAAACGGGCTTTTCGGTCTTCAAAATACAAAGATTTTGTAAAGTATCTCTTGCTACAACCCATGCAGGCGTAGAAGTACTATCTTCCATATCATATATAGTTATCGCTTCTGCATTGATTTTGTTACCTAATACAGTAACTATTAGTGAACCATCTCCTATTGCAAATCCTGAAGACTCATAATAATTTGGAGTAAAAGCAAAATTAGACCTATAGTTATATCTAATTTTGACTACTGATTTTTTGTATTTAGTATCAAATCCATCAAGACTATTTTGCGAATAAACTGATAATGAGTAAATAAAAATTAAACTGAAGAAAAATATATTTTTCATAGGTTCCTGTTTTAGATTTATTGGAAAATAATATTTTTTTTTAAACCTACAAAGTTTTTAGAACAAAAAAATAAGTCAATCTTTAGATTTTTAGATAACTTTAGTCTTTTTACTGCGGCCTAATTCTTTCAGAAAATTAAAAATTTAAAAGGGAATAGAGAGATTAAAACGCATTGGCTCAAATACATTAGTTTGCGTTTGTGGTTGGTTTTTATGAAGTTCTGTAGTTAGGTACGCTATACCACTACCGATTACTGCACCTACTAATACATCAGAGAAAAAGTGCTTAGCTGCCATAACTCGCAGAGTAGCAATTGCAGTTGCATTTAAAATATTAAGTGTAACACCAATAGTTTTATTCAGACCCCCACTCTGACTAGTTAATATAATAATATTGAATACTGCTGAGGCGAATGCTGTTGATGTATGCCCAGAATAAAAAGAGTAACGTGTGTCTTTTTCAAAAAGTAAATCTCTAATAGTTGATGAATCATAGGAGAAAGGCCGGAATCTACCAATGATTGATTTCGTAATAGAATTAATGCCATAGTTAAGCGACATAGTCTCTATATACATTATCACATTTGTCTGAAATTGAGATTTGTATTCAGTAGCAAAGGAGTAAGTCAAAGGTGAGATGAACTGCAAAGCTAGTAGTATATCACTAACTTCGGCATAAGTTGGGTTATAAGTAGTATTCCATCTATCGAAGAATGGGATATTCAATTTATCTATCCCTGCGAAATCATCATCTGTAAGTGGTACATTATTGTATGTCATAATATTCCCAACTGATGCACTAATAACACCCAAGGGAAGTAAAATCATATCAGTTCTAGCGTTCAATGAGAACTGTGCGTTCAGATTAAATGAATAAATAAACAATATGAAAACTATTATAAACCGCATGCTTGTATATACAATCTATTATTAATCACACCTAGTGATTCGTACTCGTTCATCCGCCAGTTGAATCTTACTACACTTGTGTAATCCATCATTGCTCCGGCATATAGCATCTGAGTCTCCAAATCTCGTACAACTAAGGAAGTAGATGTAGCGTAGGCTATAGAATTAGATTTGGGTTTTCTTGCATAAACTCCATCTAAGAATATCCCATTCGGGGCTCTTATTTGTCTACCATTTACAACTAAGTTACAATCAATAGTACAAGCTATGAAATACATCTCGCTCCCGTCATAAGAAAAGTTAGGGGTCGAGTTCTCCCTACCACCAGAATACTCAACAGAGTTGAATACAACAATCTCATTGTTTTGCAAATCTATTGCTTTATAAGCTAACATTGGTTCATGGGGATGTATAGCCAAACCAGTAATCATATTATAATTCTTACCTGTCTGAGGTTCATTCATCATATCACTTATTAATACAGCTTCGAATCTACCTAATGAGAGAGTCGCTATAAAAGCAAGGTAGTCACCAGTTAGATTTATCTTCACTTCTGATATATTCTGATAGATATTTGAAACTCGTTCTTTACCAATGAAAACAGACCATGTGGATCCATCATAAGCGGCATAGGCGAATCTATCATCGTACCAATAGCCAATTGGTAAGATATCTTGGAAGCTTTCGGAGATTTTACCATCATTATATATAGTCTTTATCCCACCTCTACTCTCTACGAATGCGAACTTGTCACCAGTATTATTTATAAACAAAGAGCCACTTCTGAATCTCATCTGCAATGTATCTGTTTCCGATACTATGAATTCGTTGTCAGCTCTGAAAAAGGAGTATATCATCTTTTGCGAATCGGAGCCAAAGAGAATTGTTCCAGGGGCATCGGCAAGAATTTGGAATTCTTTTTCGTTTGTTACCAAATTCCAACCACCCATATCTTGGGCGAAAAATGCCCATTTCTCACCATCTGGGGAAAATTGCGGTTTGGTCAACTCCAAGTAATTTTCTGAAGTATATTCATTAACGTACATCTTTTTTCTATTTGAGAATGATTGAGTAGTCGCCCACCAATTATATGTAGTATCAAAACCAAAATCAACGAGCTCTTCGCTACCATCGAGCAATCGAACTTCATAACATCTGTCAGCTTTAACTGACAAAAAGAGGTTGAAAAAAAGAAATATTATGATTAAGTTGTAATAAATATGAAAACTCTTTTAAAAATTTAATCTAAGGTGTAATTATTTGAACTTTTGACTGTATTTACAATAACTAAATTAACAAAATCTCTAAGGAATTTATTATGAAGAGAATAATTTTATCAATCTTATTGTTGATAGTCACTATTTCGCCTAACTTACAATCCCAAGAATTACCTGTCTTTGGTATAACGGGTTTAGATGCTAGTGAGTTTCCACTTGTCAAAAGTTATTTCATTGCTAAAAATGGATATCTGAATGACCCATACTTCAAAGGAGCTCAAAATGTTCCGAATCCTCCTGACTTTGACTTATCCGAAAATGGTATTAGCAAAGATTTAACAAGCCTAATAATGAAATGTGCTGAGATAGACGGCGAATTGCCAGTCCATATTGCTTTGGTTGTTGATGCTTCTAGAAGTATGTTTGAACCATGGCGTAATGGAGAATCACGAGCTGATGTCCTCGAAAGAGCGGTAGCAGAGTTTATCGATTCAGTGAAATTCAAAAATGGTACTTCAGTACACGTAGTACCCTTTGCGGGGAATAATATTCCGCAAAACGTTTGGAGAGATTGGAATTACACAGCTGCCGATACAAAAGCAGATTTTGCTTATTACACTCAATTAGATGGTGCAACAGATTTTAATGTACCAATGTATAAAGAACCAAACGGTAGAAACGTACTTGAAATATTCAAATCAAGACCGATTAATGATAGAAAAGCAGTTGTTTTCCTAACTGACGGTGAACACGATAATACTAATGGTAACAATCCTTTCAAGAAAGATCTTATTATCGAGGAATTGCAGAAACGAGGAATTGAGTTTCATTCTATAACTTTTGCCGCTGATGCTTTTGGCAGTGTCAATGATTTACGTCAAATAAGTCAAGCTACTGGTGGAATCTATTACAATGCTAATAACGAAGAAGATCTAAGAGAAATATACAAAGAAATAACTGATGGCTTCAAATCAACATCTGTTTGTTGGTTAGAGTGGTTATCACAACTAGAGTGCGACGAAGTAACGGAGAGAAATGTAGAAGTTACTTTTACAAGAAAGAACTTCCCACCTCCTATTAAAAGAGATATTACCTACACTCCTCCTGCCGATAAAGCCATAGCTGAAATCACAAGAGATAAAGATATACTATTCTTTGATAATAATGGTAAAACAACTCAGGAAATAACTCTAACTGCAAAAGTTGGAGATTTTCACGTTACAGGGTTTAATGTCACTAATAATAATGGCAATTTCAATGTCCCAGAATTTGCATCAGTACCGGCTGAAGGGTTCTTAATTGAGGAAGGAAAGTCAAGAAAATTCACTGTCAACTATATTAAAACTCCATCAGATGCTCCGGCTTCTTTTGACTTGGTATTCGAAACAGATTTATGTCCAACAAAACCAGTAGAATTAATTGCTCCTTGTGGACCAACTACTCAAGAGATTTATTTTGGTAATGTTAATTTAAGTGGAAGTACAGATTTTACTGCTACGGACGTTTTCACAAATACTTCAACATCTGAAATGAGTGGTAACATCACACTTTCAGGTGCAAATTATACAGAATTCGCTATCAAAACTGTTAATGGTATTGCTGGTACAGCATTTACTCTATCTGCAGGCGAGAGTATGGACGTTGTATTAACTATTACTCCTACCTCTAAAGGAACTAAAGCAGTAACTTTGGATTATGGTATTATAACTGATTGTGGCGTTGCAACATCTGAAATCACTGCTAATGTAATAGAGGCAAGTTTGAATATGCCTCCTCTTACATGGGGAGAAATTAGAATAGGCAATCCTGTAACAGAACAGTATACTATAACTAATCCGAATGATGATCCTGTAGAAATAGAATCAATCTCATTGACTGATGATACTCAAGGTATTTCTTTGGGAGAAATCAATGGTGCGATAGGAAATATTGCATCAAAAGGTGGTACAACTTCATTTGAAATTACTTTTACTCCTAATGTAGAAGGTCCTATAACTACTGAGTTAGAAGTTAGAGTTAAAAACAGAGTCGAAGTACTTACAGCTAGATTATCTGGTGTAGGCTATGTACCTAAGTTAAAAGGAAATAATTTAGTATTCCCGTCAACTGAAGTATACACAAGTGCTGCTCCAATGAATTTGGTAATCGAAAATACTTCTGATTATGGTAAAATGGTTGTAAAAAATGTTTATATAAAAAACACAAGCGATGCAGGTTTTTCTGTAGATTTGACAAACTTCACAGGCAATGCTGAACTTGCCAAAGGGAATTCAATATCAATACCTATAAACTTCACACCTCAAACAGTTGGAGCCCTTTCTGGTATTGTAATAGTAGAAGCAGACAATGTAGAAGGGAAAGAACCAGTTACTTTCAAATTGAATGAGTTTACTCTTAGTGGCGAAAGCGAACCAGGTGATGCTGTTACTCTAGATACTACTGTAGTAGGCCCAATCCTTAGTTGTGAAACTAAAGAGATACTCGTTAATTTACCAAACGTAACTAAAAACGAGCAAACAGTTGATGTTGTTTTAATACAAACAGGGAATAATTTTTCAATTCCTTCTAATCAGTTTACTATACCTCAAGGGGCTTTGGCGATAGGAGCAAAGGTAGATTATAACCCTACAACTATTGGTACTCACACAGCAGTATTAGAATATACTTTCTCTGACGGATCTAAGTTTATAGCTCCTGTTAAAGGAACTGCTGTTAGTTCGATAGAACAACTTACTTTTGAAAGTGCTGTTTATGAAACTGAGTTAGGTAGGAATCTAACTACTAAATTCAATATTGATTTATCTAGATACAGTATCAGAAATGATATAGCTGTAAATGAATTAGTCCTTACTCTTAGATATAACGGTAGAATGTTATTTATGAATGAGGGAGGAGTGAAATCAAACATTGGTATTACTCCGGTTATCGATCTGAGTAATCAAGTGACTGGTAACAATGTTACATTTACATTCAATGGCCCTATTCCTTTAGATCAGAATTTGACATTTGAAGTGCCTTATCTTGTTACTTTGGGTAATGATACTGTGACTACAATAGAAGCAGATGCTAATTTTATTGGTTTGGAATGTTTAGCTATTGAGACTGGAACTACTAGATCATTCTCATTAGGCTGTAATATAGCTAATTCACTAATATCAGACTTGACTTTCGCTGAGAATGGTTTTACTTCTGATTTAGTTGGTGAAAATCCTGTGAATGATGAATTGAATATACGTTATGAACTACCTTATGAAAATAATGTACGTATTGAATTATATAATTCTACTGGAGAATTGACTAAAGTAGTAAAAGAGGGTGCTGCCAAATTTGGTATAAGCAACGAGATACTTGATGTAAGTGATATTCCATCAGGTGTTTATATGCTTCGCTTTATTAGTGGACCATTCGTGAAGAGTCAAACATTCGTTAAAGTTAAATAGACTTTTTCACAAAAGTTAAGAACTAAAAAGGCGGGTTATATCAAACCCGCTTTTTTTATGTTACTAAATGTATTATTTTTGACAACTTATTTTATTCAAAGAGCAAAAAAATGATAGATAAAATCACTGAACGCTTAGGCGACCAAGCAAAAAATTTGTTAGAGTTTAATACTCCTAAAATCAGTAAAGATAGATTACATTTACCTTCACCGAACTTCGTAGATGATATATTCATCCAAACTGATAGAAATAACAGAGTATTGGGTAATTTGGAATGGATGTATCAAACTGGAAGATTGGCTAATACAGGCTATATGTCAATATTGCCAGTTGACCAAGGTATAGAGCATAGTGGTAGCGCAAGCTTCACAAAGAATCCTGATTACTTTGACCCAGAGAACATAGTGAAATTGGCTATAGAAGGTGGCTGTAATGCGGTTGCTTCTACTTATGGTGTATTGGGTATGGTAGCACGTAAATATGCTCACAAGATACCTTTTATCGTGAAAATCAATCATAATGAACTAATGACATCGCCAAATACTTTCGATCAAGTTATGTTTGGTAGTGTAGATAGAGCTTATGATATGGGAGCTGCCGCTGTTGGGGCTACTATATACTTCGGTTCTGAAGAAAGTACTGCACAGATAGTAGAAGTAGCAGAAGCTTTCGAAAGAGCTCATGAGTTAGGAATGGCAACTGTGCTTTGGTGTTATCTAAGAAGCAATGATTTCAAAGTAGATGGTGTAGATTATCATGCTGCTGCTGATTTGACTTCACAAGCAAATCACTTAGGTGTAACAATACAAGCTGATATAATAAAACAAAAATTGCCTACTAATAACGGTGGCTATATCGCTCTTAATTCGCACGGTACTAGTTACGGTAAGTATGACAAAAATATGTATGAAACAATGGTTTCGGATCACCCAATTGACTTAGCTAGATTGCAAGTAGCAAACTGCTATATGGGTAGAGCTGGACTTATCAATAGTGGTGGCGCTTCTGGAGCTAATGATATGCAAGATGCTGTTTCGACGGCTGTTATCAATAAACGTGCTGGTGGTTTGGGACTTATCTCTGGTAGAAAAGCATTCCAAAGACCACTTAATGAAGGTGTGGAATTGCTTAATGCTATACAAGATGTTTACTTGAGCAAAGAAGTAACTATAGCGTAATAAAAAACGTAACCTGAATATTATTCTTAATCCCTCTTATAAGAGGGATTTTTATTTTTTAAAGCCAATGATATTTTCACAAGATTATAAAAATCATTACAAAGAGAATCTGAGAATAGGGTTTCCTGTTATTATGGGTCAGATAGGACACATGATGACTGCACTTGTCGATAATGCTATGGTAGGTAATATAAACAGTACCTTACTAGCAGCATCATCGCTTGCCAATACAGTATTTATAATGATTTATATTTTCGGACTCGGCTTATCAATTGGTCTGACCCCTGCTGTTGGACGTGCTTATGGAAATGAAAAGCATGGTCAAATAGCATCTTATCTTAAAAATGGAAAAATAATATATCTTTGGACTGGGCTACTACTCACTATCGCTATGTGGGTTGCATCCTATTTCTTTGATAAACTCGACCAACCTGCTGAAGTAGTAGCAGAGGCAATACCATACTTTTTAACGCTATCCTTTTCGATGGTGCCATTTATGTATTTTATGTCTCTCAAACAATTCGCTGAGGGAGTAACCTTGACTATGCCTGCGATGTGGGCGGGTTTAGCCGGTAACTTGGTTAATGTAGTCTTAAATTACTTACTTATTTACGGAGAGTTTGGTTTCCCAAGATGGGAGCTTTTCGGTGCTGGAGTTGCGACTACTATAGCTAGATCATTGATGGCTGTTTTTCTATTTATAATACTGAGCCGCGATAAGAGGGTGCAGAAATATTTGCGTGCCGCAAAGCGACTAAAAATACGCCGAGAGAGTGTAGTAAACCTTCTAAAAATCGGTGTACCTATTGGGTTCCAATTTGTGCTTGAAGTAAGTGCTTTTGTAGCTGGAACTATAATGATGGGATGGTTAGGAGTATTCCAACTAGCAGCACATCAGATAGCTATTAGCTTGTCAGCACTAGCATTTCTAGTGGCTACCGGTATAGCTACTGCAGCTACTATTAGAGTGAGTAACTTCCTTGGCAATGAGAAGTATAATAAAATGCGTGATGCAGGTAACTCAGCTTATATTATGGGTATGGCCCTTATGATATTCACAGCTCTGTGTTTCATCTTCCTTGGTCGTCCTATATCCATGATATTCACAAATGATGAGATGGTGATTGCTATATCTACACAGTTGCTGATGATAGCTGGATTTTTCCAGATAGTTGATGGTGCTCAAGCTGTTGGCCTAGGAATTTTGCGTGGATTAGAAGATGTAAAAATACCAACTATTATTGTTGTGATAGCATATTGGGTGCTTAGTATTCCATTGTCATATATATTTGCATTCACTTTTGAAATGGGAGCTGTGGGTGTATGGTATGGCTACCTTGCAGGTCTTAGCTTCTCTGGATTGTTCCTCTATCTTAGATTTCTTCATTATTCGAAGAAACTAACTGGGAAGATGTAGTAGCTATTCGTATTTTGAATTTGTTGCATCAAATCCATTAACTAGAAATTGAAATATTAAGAGATTAATCTAAGCTTTCATATTTTATTTTGATTCTATCTCAAATCTTGCTTTAATTTCAAATCTCAATTTGATTTTTTTATCATTGTCGACATTTTTATTGTCTGGTGAACTCATTGTTGAATTACTCATAGTTAGATCACGACTCCAGTAGTTGGGTTGCGTTTCAATCTCAGTAATTGAAATAACACCACCCAGTTTTTTATCGATTGATTCTAACAAATATTCGGCTTTCTCTTTTGCCTCTTTCAGGGCTCTTTTCTTGACTTCTTTTCTGTAATTTGATAGTTCCTTATTCTTTAATTCACCAATATTTATATAATCGATACCTTTTTTATCTAGCTTAGAGAGGATAGTATCAATTGTTTTAAAGTCTTTTAAAGTTAATTCTATCTGTTTACTAATTAACATTTCATTATTAAACCAACCTCTATAATTCCCGATTTCGGTAATTCTAATATTCTTTTTTTCAAGACCTAATTCTGATAGCTTTTCTAATAATGGGGTTTCAATATCCTTTATTAGTACTTTATTCTTATACTTTTTTACATTTAGATAAGTTACTGTATCTTGTTCCCAGTACTCATCTTTCCAATACTCTTCGATTCGTATTATATAGATAAATTCATCTGGCTCTATGAACATCTCTGCACTTCCAGTTACCTCAATGTACTTTGTGTCTTGCGTATATGAGTTTAAGCTAAGGCTAAAAAATAGTATTATAAATATAAAATTACGATTCATATAATTGCCTCTTTAAAATTAAATTTAAGAAATATCAATGTTATCAGAATAATAAGATAAATGTACGTATTAACTTATTCTTAAGTTCGTTATGAGACCCATCACTCACCTAGCTTCACCTTGAATAGTTTAGGCCAAAGTTTTCCTGTTAGATAGAATACTTTCTCGTTTTCATCATAAGCGATACCGTTTAGAACGTCAATAGCTGGGTTGTAGCTAACTCGGTCATATAGCTCAGCCATATTATATGCCGCTACTATGTTTCCTGCTTCTATGTCTATTTTCACGATATCTGCTCTTCGCCATAGGTTCGCATATAGGAATCCATCAGCAAATTCTAGTTCATTCAGGTAATCTACTTTGTTGCCGTTCATAGTTACGTTTATAGTCTTTTCTATTACGAATGTTTCGGGGTCTATGACCTTGATTACGGAGCTACCATCAGTCATATAGATTTTACCGTCGTGGTATTCTATTCCCCAACCTTCGCCTATATAATTGAACTCTTTTTCTAATTCGAATGTCTTTTTGTTAAAGACAAAACATTTACCAGCTGTGTAGCTTATCATATATATTTTATCACCAACTTCGCATATACCCTCTGAGAAAATATAATCTGGCATGGTGTGAGTCTGCGCGATTGGTTGTCCAGGTATGTATCGTACTAATCGCGATTGCCCTCTCATACCGCCGCTCTCGTACATCATACCTTTACTCATGAATAACCCTTGTGTAAATAGAGTGCTATCGTGAGTGTACTCATTGATTATCTTGTAGCCGGGGTATTTGACTATAATATGATTTTGAGCTTGTGGTTTGTCATTGGTGATGTCTTGTGACGACTTCCCGTCCCCACAAGCAAACCCCATAAACATTAGTAATGGTAATATCAGCGTTGTGCCGAGTATTCTATGCAAAGAATTTTTGCCCATTCTCTTTCATCTTCTTTAATAGGAAATTAGTGCGGTATCTATCCTCACCATAGTTGTTTTGTAGGTCTTCTAATATGTGGGTGCAATAATCTAATCCAAGCTCATCAGCCCATGCTAATAGCCCTTTGGGATAGTTCACGCCTTTCGTCATTGCTAGCTCTACATCTTCTGGACTTGCTACATTCATGTGAACAGCATCTGCCGCTTCATTTATCAGCATAGCCAATATTCTCTCGAATATCTGTTTGCCAAGTACTGCGTTTTTCGTTGGCTCTGTGTTAGTAGCTCCTTCTCGATAATCGTAGAATCCACGGCTCGATTTTCTTCCCAAAAATCCTGCTTCAACCAATCGCTTTTGGCAAAGTGCTGGCTTGAATCTAGGATCATAATAGAACTGCTCGAACACAGTTTCTGTAACTGCATAGTTCACATCGTGACCGATATAATCAGTCAGCTCAAATGGTCCCATTCGGAAGCCACCAATCTCTTTCATTGCCCAATCTATAGTTGGTATATCAGCGATTCCTTCTTCGTAGATTCGCATTGCTTCTCCGTAGAAGGGGCGAGCAACACGATTGACTATAAAGCCAGGAGTATCCTTTGCCAATACTGTTATTTTCTTCCAACCATCTATCAAATCGCGAGAAGTTTTTGTTACTTCTGCTGATGTGATGAAAGATGGTATAATCTCCACCAATGGCATTAACGGCGCTGGATTGAAGAAGTGTATTCCGATGAAATTCTCGGGGTTTTCCAAAGCACCTGCTATAGATGCAATAGAAAGTGATGATGTATTTGAAGCTAATATAGTACCATCAGCCGTCAATTTCTCCAAGTCTTGGAATACTTTTTTCTTGATTTCTAGATTCTCGACTATAGCTTCTATCACTAGGTTACAATCCTTAGCCGCATCTAATGAATGCGAGAAAGTGATATTGCCAAGTATAGCCGTTTTCTTTTCTTCTGTTATTCTTTCTTTTTCTACTAGCCGAGCTAGTATTGCTTCGAGTGTTGATTTGGCTTTGGTAAGTGCGGCTTCGTTTACATCATAAAGTACAACCTTATGACCAAAAGTAGCTGCTATCTGAGCAATACCTTGCCCCATAGTACCCGAACCAATCACACCTATTATTGAATTGTTGTTTAGCATTTATTTCTCGTTGTTGTTTCTACTTTCATTCGTATTAACTCTAATATATGTAACTGTATCATTGTACTTATAATCCCCTAGAACCAAATTATGGCTGAAACCAGTTAAAATCAATGTATCATTGGAATGTTGAATTATATTTAGATTCTCATGAACATCACTTAGGTTAAGTGATAACCCACCATCGCAAGTACAAAATATACCAGTATCTATCGAATCAAGATTATTAAATAAAGTAACTAATGAATCTGACTCAAGCATTATCCCTGGATAATTGAGCCGTTGTATATTGTCTTCACTTATTCTCCATTCACCTACTATCTCTTTGTTTTGAATGCTGTATCCAAAACTAGATAATGGGAAAAAACCAATTAATATAATTCTAATAGTTTTCATTCATCTTTGATTGAATTTACCTATTTCACTTAAAAGTATTGCTTCTACAGGTGTTATTCTATTCTTAGTATTTGGGAATTCTTTTCCAATGGTTCTAATATTCTTTCTTTCAAATTTATAATATATTTTGATGTAAACTTATTATATGTCAGATTTTCTATTCCTAACCTTTCAAGTATAATAGTATCTTTATCAACTTTATAATTGCCTTGATAAGTACAACTATAGTCAATTTCTGAAAAGTTTAATGCAAAGGTATTATCTTCATATAAAACTAATCGACTTTTTTCTGATTCTATATTTCCAATTAATATGACGTTAGTCCAGAACTTCTTATCTTCTAAGTTACTAATAATGAATACCGAAATTCCAAAAAATAACATAATAAGTAAAGGGATAAAATCAAACCTTTGCTTTTTCTTTGTTACTTCAACCAAGTTTGAATTAATTATATACACGAAGATAATAGCAAGTAGAAAACTAATTAAAGTAATACTTAAACCACTTATAAGTCCAATGCAATAGTCCCCAACAGGAAGAATATTATAAAATATTAGTATCCATAATACTATTATAATTCCATATTTAAAAAGTCTCGTTTTTAAAATAAGTTACTCTATCAATTTAGTAATAATATTTACTTACCTGCTTTACTCTTAATGAAATTATAAAGCAAACGAACACCAACACCTGAACCGCCTTTTAATCTGTAGCTACTAGGGGAATCCAAGAAAGCAGGACCAGCTATATCCAAGTGAATATAAGGATAGTCTGTGAATCTCTCTAAGAATTTACCAGCCGTGATAGCTCCTGCTTCGCGTCCACCAATGTTTTTCATGTCAGCGATGTCAGATTTCAGCATTTCCGAATAGTCATCCCAGAATGGGAACTTCGCTATTCTTTCGAATACTTCGTAGCTAGAATCAGAAAGCGATTCGAATTCTTTATCATCAGCAGTACCCATAGCTACTATCCCATTAGCTCCAATAGCCACAGCAGCAGCACCAGTCAAAGTAGCCAAATCAACTACTAATTCTGGTTTGTATCTCTTAGCATAGTGAAGTGCATCAGCTAATATCATACGTCCTTCGGCATCCGTATTAAGAACCTCAACTGTCAGACCACTCATCATCTTAATAACATCACCCGGAGTGTATGCCAAACCATCTGGTCTGTTCTCAGTAGCAGGCACTAGCCCAATCACGTGAACTGGTAGCTTATTCTCAGCGATTGTAGCCATAGCTCCAATCACAGCAGCAGCTCCACCCATATCAGCTTTCATCGAGTCCATAGACCCTTTTGTCGACTTCAAGCTAAGTCCACCAGTATCATACACAACACCTTTACCAACTAATACGATTGGCTTTTTATTGACTGCTTTTGCTGGCTTCCATTCCATTATATTGAATGTAGGAGGATTAGGAGTACCAAGGTTAACTGCTAATAGTCCACCCATTCCTAGTTTTTCGATTTCTTTTTTGTTCAAGCATTTGAATTTGAAACCAGATTTTTTGCTGATTCTTTTGATTTCATTGCTTAGCTCTTCCGCTGTTAAGTATGATAATGGCTCGTTCACGAGAGTTCTTGCTTCGTAAACATTGCCCGCAATTGATACTAATTCATCTATATTTGCCTTAGTGATACTAGCATCTAAAACATATAAATCTTTCAGAGTGTAAGCTCTCTTTTTAGCATCTTCGAAATACTTTAGGAACTGATAATTAGAAAGAGCAAACCCTTCTATGTATGCCATAGTATAAGCAGTAGATCCAGTCAAATCGCTAACAGTAACTGAAGTTTCTTTTACAGAGTTCAATGCGTTTGACGTACTGAAAGCTTGCTTACGAGCTTCTTCCAAGTTCAAATATTCTTCTTTTTTGTCAGCTTTCTTCTCTACTACCACAGTGCCAATAGCTCTGTTAATAGTCGCTGATTTATTCTCTGATTTGAATTGCTTTGCTACATAGTCCAACTCATCTTTTGACAATCCGCTATCTTTCAAATCTGCAGCCGAATTTACTATATAAACTATGCTTGCTTTCGGCTTGATAGCCTTTACTTTACTAATCTTTAATTTCATTTCACTCATCTTATTATTTCCCTTTGAATATTGGTTGTCTTTTTTCTAAAAATGCAGCTACACCTTCGTTGTAATCGTAAGATTCGCTCGCTGTTTTTTGTAATTTTTTTTCTGTGTCTAACTGTTCGTCAAACGTATTTTCTAATGATTTGTTCAGTGCTCTTTTTGTTAGCCCCAATCCCTTAGTAGGCATTTGTGCTAATCGGTTAGCTAGAGCAGTAGCCGAGTTCATCAGCTCATCAGCAGGCACTACATCATAGATAAGCCCTAGCTCTTTGGCTCTGTCAGCCGTTACCTTATCGCCGGTCATCATCAGAGCGGCTGCGTTTTGCATACCAATCATACGTGGCAAATAGAAAGTCCCACCGCTATCTGGTATCAAACCAATCTGAGCGAATGACTGTATGAATTTAGCCGAATCCGCCGCCAAAGTAATATCACATGCAAATGCGATATTAGCACCAGCGCCAGCTGCCACACCATTCACAGCGCATACTATCGGCTTTTCGATAGAGCGAAGTAATTTCACTATTGGGTTGTACTGCTTTTCTATGATATCTTCTATCTCGTAAGCACCATCGCCTACGGCTTCCGAAAGGTCTTGCCCAGCACAAAAGCCACGCCCCTCACCAGTCAAAAGCACAGCACGAACTTCGTCATTCGCCTCGCATTGTCCTAGAGCATCGATTAATTCGAGTGACATCTGGCGGTTAAAACTATTGAGTTTATCGGGTCTGTTGAGTGTGATATGTGCCACACCACTCTCAATTTTAAATATAATATTATCCATAATCTATTTTAAAGTATTTGTTTAATAACAATTACAAATATACGGAAAAGGGATTAGAATGTAAGGGAGGGGGATAGTAATAAAATTAAGTGCCTATAAGTAGGTATTTTTCAAAATAGGGGAAGTTCTACTTTTCTAAAAGTTATAAATATATTAACTTGTTAAATAATAATATTTCAACAGAGAGGAAATGATGAAAAGATTAATAATGGGTTTAGTAGGAATAATTGTTACAAGTTTACTTTATTCTTGTTCTACTCCAAAGCCGACAATTAGCAGCTTTTCGATTGATAAAGAAACTATTGATGCAGGTCAAGAAGTTCAGATAAGCTATAATTCAGCAAATTCAGAAAGTAGTTTACTTACTTTTACCAACAAAATTGGAACTATAGACACAATAAATAAAGTACAGAATATGTATAACACATATTCTTATAAACCTGAATCAAGTGGAGAATTTACACTACAAGTTAGAAACGGCAATGAAGCAACAAAAACTTATAAAAAAGTAGTTGTGAATGCACCAAAGCCACCAAAAGCAGAACCCCCAACAGCAATAATTGCTAATGAGTCAAAGGATTCATCACAGTATCTAAAAGGAATAATTCCCATTGATATGGCGAAGAGTAGAGATATATTTTTTGAAATTTTCAGTTACGATAGAACAGGTTTCCCAGACTCAATTAAAGTATTTGTGACCGTAAAAGATAATTATGGGAATTTTATTTCTAATATGGCTACTCCTTATGCCAATGATGAAATAGAGAAGAAATACTTCAAAGGAATAGTAGAAATAATCAACAATCAAAGATATGAGATAGAAAGCTTCGATGTAGTTGAACATCACGGTGAATATTCCAAACCCTACACATTTTCATTAGTACTTGATCATAGCGGTTCAATGCAATATTATAATTCTATAGAAGATTTACAAGCGGCAGCTATAAACTTTATAGAACAAAAAAAATATATGGACAGAATTGGGATAATAAAATTTGATAATCGATTAATTGAGGAAGTAAAAGTTAATATTAATCGAAGTGAAATTATAAATGAATATATTCCTGATTTACTAACTAGATTCAATGGAGGAACCTCGTTATATGCGGCGGCTGATATGGCAATTTATCAACTTATTCCCTTTGAAAATAGAATTGTTATTCTCTTTACAGACGGTCTTGATAATATGTCTCTACAAACTAGCTTTGAGAAAGAATTCAGATTGGTATATTCGCCTTTAGATTTAGTTTATAATGCAAGAAGTAATGATACTAAAATTTTCACAATTGGTTATGGACAAGCCGATTTTGATATTCTATCAAAAATATCTTATTTAACTGATGGGAAATCATTCAAAGCAAATAATGGAAATGAAATAAACGAAATCATAAATTCCTTACCACGTATGTTTAATAACTATTATGAAATCACATATAAGCCAAAATCTTTAAAAGGATGGAGAGATATTGAGATTAGTATAAATGATAATAATTTAAATAAAAGTTTAATGAAAGGTGGTGCACATATAGGCGAGGATTATAATTTTGGTGAGGAGCCAGACATTATTCTAAATGTTGCAAATTTCGATTTTAATAAGTCAACTATTAATGAAGATGATAATTTTATCAAATCAGTTCTAGCATTTTATAAAAGATTTCCAGATATAGTTATTGAATTACACGGGCATTCGGACAGTAAAGGTAATAAGGAATCTAATAAAATATTATCTTTGAAACGAGCAAAGAGCATTGAAAAGATTCTAATAGATAAAGGAATTCCGAAAGAAAAAATACTATCTATTGGTCACGGTTCAGATTTTCTTATTTATAATCCTGAGTTAAACGAAAATCAGAAAAGGGAAAATAGAAGAGTAGAAGCTAGGTTCTTAAGAAATGGGGAATTTAAAAAAGATTATTTTAATGTTTCTTATCCTAACCCAAATGGATAGATTCAAAGAAGTCATTTTATTAATTTTATAAACTATTAATTAAAGTATTATGTGGGATTTGGATACATTCAGTAAATTTGGCGATGGAATTGGTGGGACATTAGGTACTATATTGGGATTAATCACAATAATACTCGTTTATCTAACTTATAAATCGCAGAAGAAGGAACTCGCTAACCAAAAAAAGGAACTAGAGGAACAAAGATTAGAGTTTAAACGAACTCGGTCTTTTGACCTTGTGTATCGGGAATTAAAGATAATCAATGAGCATTTTGATGATTTCTCTAATGAGCAATTATTTAATAGATATAAGGAGGGTTCTCTTAATAGAAAAATTGATATTATTGTAACAGATTTTGAGAATATTAAGTATAATTTAATAAATAAATTAGATATAAACTCATCAATCAGAATAGTTAATAAGAGCAATTGTATTAGTATTCTAAATCTATTAAATGTTATTCACGATAGGTTAGATACTCTTGAGATAATAGTTGAACCATTATTCAAAAATGAAATCAAGATTGTAATTTATAATAGTTTCCCTTTTAAATTTAGAGATTTAGTTGAAATTATGAGTTTTTGTCTAGATGAAGAATTACAATTTAATGAAATTGAAATTAGACGAATTACCGATTTACTTGGCTTGAATTCAATTGAAGTAGAGAATTTAAAAATCTATTTATATAAGATATATCCTTATGTTAATGAATTTGATAGACTTTCAAAACGATTAAAAGATAGTGATTTTTAGTTACATAGATTGTTAATACAATCTCATCCCACCCCAAAAGGGTTGGATTGGTTTGGCGGGTAACCTATTGCTACAGATTTTTAGTCACTCTGTGGCCTTCAAAATGAGTAGTAATTTAACGTGGTATTCGGATCTACGAAAGGTTTTAGCATATCTCAAAATATAAAAGTCATGTGTAAATTGAAAAGTTTTTTAAATTTAATGAGTTCTAACTATTTTTTTTTATATTTTTATTTCTTATTTTTAAAAAATGATTTCTACAATTTTAAAAGGATTAAAATATGAAAAAGATATTACTACTTCTGGTTTGCTTTGGAGCTATAATCACTTCTTGTGATAAACTACCAACACACCCTGATAAAGACGCTAGTTCGGACGTTTCTCTAGTAGCAGCTGTGGTTGATCCACCAGATGAGCCAGCTGAATGTGAGTTAACTAATACAGCATGGGCAGATTTTGCTGATGAAGTATTAGCTTTATTTACTGATGAAGAAATAGAAGCTATCGAGTTAGCATTAGGTGAGCCTATTGCTTGCTCTCTATTAAGCTGTTTCGAAGATAATTACAATAATCACGGTGGATTTGTTAGCTGTATTTCTCATTGGACAAATAGTCTTAAGAAAGCTAAAGTTATTAGTGGTAAACAAAAAGGTGTAATTGTAAATATTGCAGCTCAATCTGAAGTCGGTAAGTAATACCAGAGATATACTTGAAAAACAATAAAAAAGCTGAGCTAATTGCTCGGCTTTTTTTTGTCTTATTATTTTGGTAATCCGAACTCTTAGCCTAGCTAAAATATTTTATTTATATTGTCAGTATCATAATTTACTATTATAATATAATTAGGTGAGAACTATGAAGCTACCTTCTTTACCCTATGATTCTTGGACAGAAACACGACTAACACTTCATTTGATATTACAGATAATTGGTAAGATTAGACTGGCATCTACTCCAAGGAAAAATCATTGGTGGTATATAACTGAGTATATCTCAAGTAAGGGGTTTACTATTCATTCTATTCCTATGAATGATGGAATAAATACATTTGAGATTACGCTCAACGTTCATACGAAATCTCTTCAGATAGAATCTAGCAAAGGTGAATCTCAAGAGTTAGTTCTCACTGATGGATATACAGTAGGTCAATTCTACAAAGAGATAATGGCTATCATGGATAGTTGGGGGCTGAAGTTGAAGTTCATCCCCAAACCACTAGACCTAATAATCGAAACACCTTTCGAAGAAATCTCAGAGTACCATCACTATGATTGGGACGCTATCAATAAGTTCTGGCAGATGATGCTTTGGAACGACGGTATTTTCAAAGAATTTAGTGGAAGGTTCTATGGTAAAACTTGCCCAGTTCACATTTACTGGCACCACTTAGACCTGACAGTAACTAGATTTTCTGGCAAATCTCTACCGCCGATGGACGCTAGTGCAAGAATACTAGAGAAAGATGCATATTCACATGAAGTAATCAGCTTTGGATTCTGGGCTGGTGATGATAATATGCGCGAGCCAGCTTATTATTCATATACTTACCCTTCTCCAGATGGCTTAGGTGAGGAAAAACTGAAACCCAATAGTGCGTTTTGGATGGAAGCCAACGGAAGTCCCATGGCAATATTAAAATATAATGATATACTTGAGTCTGAAAATCCAAAAGAACTTGTGATGAACTTTCTCGAAAGTGCATATCAAGCCGGAGCTAAAAGAGCTAATTGGGATATAGCTGGGAATACAGTACCACTCTTGGAGGACTTATAACTATAATAGGATTTTGGAAATATTCACCGAACAAAAAGAGAATAAAATGCAAAGTAAAATAGAAGATATTAAGCCCCGCTGGGGCTTTTTTTGTTGTTGATTACCATTTGCTATAGATATTAAGCCACTCTGTGGCTAATCAATATAGTCAACTACTAAATGCCACAATGGGGTATATATCTATAAAACATAAATTTGTCGAACCTGAGATTATTTATTATATTAGTTCTTATAAAAAATTCACAGGAGAATTAATATGAAATATACGAACAGAATCTTACTAATTATTCTAACAATTGTTTTAGCTACTTCATGTAGTGATGATGCAACAGGGCCTTCTGATGCTTCACTCCCATACTTTACTATCAATGATGGTAATGTGTGGTATTATGATTTGTTTACCAAAGGAGATCAAGGAGATTACGTTTATGGGACTAGAGATGAATATACCCTTTCTCCTAGTCTTATAGGTGGTGAAGAGTGTTTGAAATACTATCTTGTAGATGAAGGTGAGCAAATTGAAGATAACAGTTTTAAATATGCACGTACGGATGAAAACGGCTATTATATTTACTACGATGAGTTTATTGATGATTATTCAGATTATGCGGATGAACTAAAAGATGTTTGGGTAAAGTTTATTGATTTTAAAAATGAGAATTGGACTCAATTTGATGTTTATCTAGACTTTTACTCAAATAGTGCAGCTAGACACAGAGCTTCGATCAAATTTAAAGGGGAGATCGTAGGCAAAGAAGAAGTAGAATACAAAGGTAAAAAGTATAATGCATTCAAAAGCTTGGTAACTCTAACTGTGAAGGATACTACTTCAGGTTCTGGTCTCGTCTTTCTTGATTCTGACGTAAGGTCAGTAGAGTTCACAATAATAAATGAGATTGGTATATATAAAATCAGACAAGCTAGTGATGGTGAATTCAGAGATTCATACCAAGTCCTCACTGACCACAAATAAAACTAAAAAGCCGAGCAAAATGCTCGGCTTTCTATTTATTATCTTACTAGTGGATGATCTGAATCACTCCTCTTTCCATTCGTTTGCTTCTATTAGCTCTTTAGCGGTTTCGTAATCGCTTTTTAGTACGTATATCTTAGCGATGGCTAGTCCGCCTACATTAAATTGGCGAGTGGTATCTATTTGTGATAGTACCTGAGCTGCTATTTCTACATTCTCAAGCATCCCTTTTATTAGCAGTGCTTCTATCTCATCAGAAGTAGTGTAAGCTAATACCCAATCTTCGTTATTCTCATTCTTCATTTAGATGCTCTGATGTTGCCTGCTTTATATAGTATGATTTTACATCTTGTACAAAAGCTACAAATCGTAATTTGTATGTCTGAATCCTTCTGGAATCTTATAAGTGTATTCTTTTGTTATATTCTCGCCTGCATCAGCTCCGCCAGATTTCAGCTGTTCACCAAATGTACCAGAAACTGAGGCACGCAATACGTGATTGTGAACATAATCATGTATAACTTCATTATTGTTTTTTTGTGGACTAACTATGCTGTCTTCGGTTATGTAGATACAAAGATTGTCATCGCCGGTGCCTTTATTTATATAGTCACAATTAACTGTTATACTAACAGTACTATCTGATTCATTGTAAGTTAGTTGCATATTCAAATCTAAATCTGGCTCTAAGAATGACTCATCAATAATTTGTTTGTCCCATAGACCAAAGTTCATAAGTCGAACACCGTCTCTCAGTTTTTGATTAATCATACCTATTGGCAAACCAGTAGTAGGAGTAGCAAACTTAGAGAATAATTCAGCACTAGTTTCTGAACGCATATCAACATCTTCAGGCTTTTTGGGGTCTGCTAAAGTACTAGCGTGAGCACCAAATAGGATTACATTCTTTTCTCCATAAGAGTCTGCTAAGCTCTGTGATACTTTATTCGCATTTGGGCAATAAACACAATTGATAGCAGTGAAGTCTAGTAGAATTACTTTTTTATTGAAATCACCGATTGTCTTTTCATTTTGTAAATAAGGTTCATCTACTACATCGCAACTAACTGCGAATAGTCCTAAAGCAAGGAGTAATATTATTTTTTTCATTGTAATACCTAAAAAGTAGTTGATACTGTAAAATAAAGCCCATTGGATGCAGGTACGAACCTACATACACCACCTACACATATAATCCCCGAGCGTTGACGGCCATAGCTCATCTGCATTCTAGTACCGCCTGTTACATAGGCGAATGAACCCATAAAATAATGTACTCGATGATCTACAAATTTGTTACCATAGTTATATTCATCTGAGATTGAGATATAATAGTGAGGACTTATTGTTAGCTCGAATAATGCCATCATCCAGTTACCATTAACGAAATCAGCTGTTTTTAGTACACTGTCTTGTGATGCCCACAAATGCTCCAAGTCCATTTTTAAAGCATAAGTTTCTGATAGTCTATAAGTAGCATCAAAAATAGCAATGTTTGATGTTACTTTACCTATTATAGGTGCCCAGCCATTTTCTGCTACGTCTTTGTCATAGATTTGAGTTAGGAAACTTGCATTTGTTTTGAAATCTTCAGTCCATCTTTTAGAAATCTCAATATTCAAATCTTGGTAGAATAATCTATCACCGAAGGCAAAAAAATCAGATGTGTAAGTAAAATCATCAACTTTATTTGAATCTATACTTTGTATTCTACTATAGTTTAGAGTTACTGTAGTACCATGTTCACCACCAATTGTGGTTCCTTGGTCAAATTTATAAGTGATTTCGGTTTGCATACCTATCTCACCAACTAACTGGGTAGCATAAGGATAAAGTGATGTCAATCGATATGTATGTTGTTTAGACAAAGGTGGGATGAAGTTCATATTCATCACATTACCAGTTGCCGAACGTTCTGCTCGGAAATCCATATTGTCAGATCTGTGAAAATCAACTGATATACCTAAACCATCAGTGAAATACGAACCACTAAGTAATAGACCTTGGCCTGTGTTATAGGAGAAATTATTTACTGCAGAAGGGTCATTTATCTTGTAAGAGTACTCGGCGTCTAAACTGAAACTATTTGCAATAAATGAACTTCTTAGGAAGTAGGCAAAGACATTTTCGGGAAGGTTATAAGTGTTTTCTTGGTCCTCTTCGTATTTACTTATTATACCACCTTCTACAGAAACACCATTATCTCCGAAAAAATCAGTATATTGATCTAGATAAACTTTACCTTTAGCTCCTCTTATGATTCCATCGCTTTGAGTCCAGAAATTACGCATGGTACCCATAATACCAGTAAGTTCTACTCCATCATCAGGACGCATGTTTATTCTAACTCCATTCAGCGAATTGTCTACACCAAGAGCCTTCTCTTCATAAGTACGGAGTATAAGACCCGAGCCAAATTGCTCATAAAAATTACCTGCAGTTACATCTAGCAATTCAGAGCGATATGTTCCATATATAAATGGAAAACCACTGTTCTCAAATCTGAAGTCTATACCTAAAAGTGGAGGCCTGTATGCTTCGTATCTGATACCAAACTCGAAGTCATCAATGTGATATCTAACGTTTAGAAAGCCTTGTACAGCCACTTGCTTTGGAAATTCGGTAGTTCCTATAGAGCTATCTTGTAAATAATACTGCCCTTCAGTCACGAAATTTCCTGTCACTCTCCCCTGAGAATAAACACTAGAAATAGAAATTAAAACTATTAATATTATTGAACTAATAGTCTTTATCATTCTTCTACCGGATTCTGTATTTCTTCAATTAATCTATTTACCTCGGCTGCCAGAGGACCTTTATTTCCATTGATTTCTAAAAACTTTTCAAAGTCTTTTAGAGCAGCGTCATTTCTTTTGTTAATTTTGTGTACAGCACCACGAGCATAAAATGGCATTGCATATCCGGGCTGCAATTCGATAGCTCTATTGTAATCCATCAAAGCTTTGTCCCAACTTTCTAAGAAATAGTACGAATTGCCACGAGCATAATATGCCTCTGGATATTCATTGCTAATGGATAGTGTTTTAGTGAAACTTTGGATAGCTGATTGCAAGTTACCTTCCTCAACTTCAGAAAGTCCTCTACCATAATAAGCTTCGAAATAATTAGGGTCTAATGAAATAGCTTTATTGAAATCCTGGATAGCATAGCTAAAATCTTTTTTATAGAAATAAGCTAAACCACGTCCGTAAAAGGTAGGTGCGTAATTATCCGCTTTATCTATTGCTTTGTTGTAATATGTCAAAGCTTTATCATAATCTTTTGTTTTGATAGCATTGTATGCTGTTTGTATAAAACCTTCTGTCTGAGCGAATAGGGAGACACTCATCAAAAAGAATAATGCTGTTATTAAATTTTTCATAATATTTCTCTGATTGTTATTTTATTAGATAATCAATATATAAAAATTGCTCGATTTATCCTTACGATAATCTCTTTCTGAAATCGGCAATTGTCTTTTCTAATCCTTCTTTTCTATCTACTTTAGGCGACCATCCTAATATCTCTTTAGCACGAGTGATATCAGGTTGGCGTATTTTGGGGTCATCTTGTGGTAAATCTTCGAATACAATCTTAGAGTCAGAGCCAGTCAGCTCTATTATCTCTTTTGCCAAATCCAACATAGTCAACTCACTTGGGTTTCCGATATTCACCGGATTAACTTCGTCAGACATTAGCAATCTATATATACCCTCTACCAAATCATCTACGTAACAAACCGATCTAGTTTGCGAACCATCCCCGTAAACAGTTACTGGCTCACCTTTTAGTGCTTGTCTGATAAAATTAGGAATTGCTCTGCCATCATGTAGTCTCATGCGAGGCCCGTACGTATTGAATATACGAATGATTCTAGTCTCTACGCCATGGAATTGGTGATAGGCCATAGTCATTGCTTCCGAAAATCTTTTAGCTTCATCATAAACTCCTCTAGATCCGACTGGATTCACATTACCCCAATAATCTTCAGTTTGGGGATGAATAAGTGGGTCGCCATATACCTCGCTTGTACTAGCTAATAAGTATCTAGCGCCTTTTTCTTTAGCAAGTCCTAATATCTTATGAGTTCCCAGTGAGCCTACTTTCAAAGTTTGGATTGGCAATTTCAGATAATCAATAGGTGATGCTGGAGAAGCAAAATGAAGAATATAATCGATATCCTCAGCAAAGAAATTGTATTCGGTTATGTCGTGAAGAACGAATTTGAAATTTGGGTTGCCGAATAGATGAGCAATATTATCAGTGTCGCCTGTTAATAGGTTATCGACACCGATTACTTTGAAACCTTCGGCTATAAATCTATCAGATAAGTGCGAGCCCAAAAAGCCAGCTGCACCTGTTATCAGTATTGTTTTCATATTTTATGCTATTATATAGTAATTACTAATAACAAAAATAAGAATTTCGGTGCTAATTGACTATTATTTTAAAAACTTAATAATTATAAGATTAATCGAATTCTACATCAGGTCTGGTCGAAGCAGATGTAACAGAAAGACCTGGGTATTTCTCGTTGTAATCTTCTCTTCCTAATCGGATAATCTCATAAGCTTCTTTTCTACCGTAAATGTCAGTTATCTCAACATTCTTTTGGTCTTGTTCGTCAGGGTTTTGCTTATATGTGAGGAAATAGTGCTTTAATCTTCTGATAATTGATTCAGGGATTTTAGAGATATCGTTCCTCTCATCATATACCAAATCATCGTTCATTACTGCTATTATCTTATCATCAGCTTCGCCGTGATCTATCATTCGCATACCACCAATCGGTCGGCAATTAACTAATATGTCACCATAGGGAACTATACGCTCAGTAATTACACATATATCTAAAGGGTCACCGTCACCAACTATATCAGTTCTTCCAGTTTTTTCATTACAATGAGCAGCTACTCGCTTCCCAGCATAAGTCTGAGGTAACATACCATACAAAGTAGGGCAAACACTTGAGTAAATCTGTGGTCTATCAATTTTCAGATAGCCCGTATATTTGTCTAGCTCATACTTTACGGTGTCACCGGGTACTAATTCTATATAAGAAGTAACTATACGGGGTGATTGCTCACCGATAGGCACGCCGTGCCAAGGGTGTGATTTGAATATTAATCCTGACTGATTCCACATTTTCTAAACCTTCATATTTATGAGGTACAAAAATATGAATATGTATTATTTAATTGCTATAAAATAAAAAAAAGACTGTCTTTAATGGACAGTCTTCTTAAAAATTGTTTTTCAAATTCAATTAAGAATTGTCAATTACTTCCGCTTCGGGTGCATTTTTCTTAACTGATTCTATGCCATTATTACAGCCATCTTCAGAAGCATACATTTGGCTAGAGCCAACTATCTGACCGTTAGTAGATTTTAGATTGAAGTGATGCTTACCATTTTTAGCAACCTTCACGTCATATCTCGTTTCTTCTTGAGAGTTTTTCATTACTGATTCTATTCCGTTCAGGCAGCTCGGTTTTGCCTTATATCCTTCACTTGTTAGTATTACTTGACCATTGCCAGCTTTCAAATTGAATTGAAATTCACCGTTAGTTCTTTTAGTTATTTCAAATATTCCCATCTTGCAACTCTTTTATATAATTCAAAAAATGATTAAACAAATATACTAAAAGACTTAGTTTTAGCTAGTAAGTAGAAGTACTCAAATCCACACATTTTTTGTAATTTGAATAACTAGAATGCAGGAATGAATATTAATAAATAATCTAGTGTCAATGAAAAACATATTTGTAATTTTATTTGTAGCAAGTATAATGCTTATTAGTTGTAGTGGAACTTATAAGAAAACTAATGAAGATGTCATTGCGAGGACTGAAAGGACGTGGCAATCTCAAGAAATCGAGAATAACGGAATAGATTCTTGTACTTTGCTCTAAGCGATAGGAATTATAATGGAAAAAATTATGAAAAACATAACCATATTACTTTTACTAGAGAGCGTATTACTTATTAGCTGCGGAATAAGTATAAAAGAGAGAAATGAGATTGATGACCGCAAAGCTGCTACTAATCAGCTTATTGACGACGATTGGTGGCTTTACGATGGAATGAATTATTATATAGGTGGAGCTCGTATAGGAGGGCCACCGAATGCTATGATATATTTCTCTAAAGATGGGGAAGTAATTGCTAATACTGAATATAATGAGTTTAAAGGTAAATTTAAAGTAAGTAAAGATAGTATTATAACAGTTTCTGATGTAAAATCTGATAAGGTTATCTCACAGCTATCAGCTAGTGAAAGTGTATATTCTCTATTGCTTTCACAACAATTTCGTTACAAAATAAAGAACAAGACCTTAGAGTTCTTAGACTCTAATAATGTTGTAATAGCAAGATTTATTGATGGTTATAGTACATTTTCAGATTCTAATAAGAGTGTTCCTTCTTCATATCAGGGCACTTATGTTGATATTACAAATTTGACTGATGGTACTATTATGGAAACACGATTAACTTTAAAAGAGGATCAAAATTATGATCTTATTGTTGAGTATATTGGTTCCGATAAACCTAATATAGAGAGATATAATGGTCATTATTTATGGCATGAGTTTATTGAAGAAGTTAGTCTTAACCTTAATGTCAATGATAAATATAATAACTATTACTTTAAAGTTGAAAAGAACAAGTTGATTCCTATAAAGTATAATGGATTTCCTATTCTAGGGAGCGGAAACGACATTCCAAAAGCATTTAGCAATATTTTGACGGACGAAAAGTGGTATTTGAGCAGTATAAATGATATTCTAGTTGGCGAAAGCAATGGACTAGAGACCGAAAATGCTCTAAAGAACGATAGTTTATTCCAAAAAGTGGACGGGCTTGGTGATATGGTATTCGGCGACACTAATAGAGTAGTCAATAAGTATCATATTGGTGCCTTTCCTTCTTTATATCAGGGTACATATATCTGGGAAGAAGATTGTAATGATTGTGTTAGAATAGAAAAGCGATTAACTTTAAAAGAAAATAAAGGATATGATTTTGTAATTGAATATATTGGTTCCGATAAGCCAAATATACAGAGATATAGTGGTCCATGTATATGGCAATATAATAAAGATGTGATAGGCATAGACATCAAAGTGGATGGCGAATATGAAAGATATGGCTTTGAAGTTAAAGAAGGGATGTTAATTCCTAAAGAGATTTACGGTTCGCCTATTATAGGGAGCGGTGATGACATTCCAAGGGCATTTAGTAATGATTTGACGGACGAAAAGTGGTATTTGAGTCTATTATTAAGTGATTCAGTGAACGTTGTGCTTGATGGTGAGTCCGATTCCCCTACTATTAAGTTCGAAAATGATGGGCACGTGAAAGTTAAGACGGAATGCGGGTTTTATAATGGTGAATTTGACATTGATGAAAGTGGGCTAGTTAACGTTAATAATATTAACGAGACCAAAATCCCTTGTACTACTAGTCTTTTGGGGATTGCTTACCAAACAATGCTTTCGAGTGGGTTCAGCTACGTTATTGATGGCGACGAGATGGCTTTTATGGATAGGGACGGTTATATTTTCGCTAAGTTTGTGAGGTAATAGTTTGTCAGGTTCACGAATGACTGTAGAGACGTATTGCATACGTCTCCAAAGGGAATATGGGCTTATGAGACGTATGCAATACGTCTCTACATTTTCGTTTGAAAAGAAATGGGAAATTATATTCAAATAATTAAAAAGAATATATAAATGATTGAAAGAATAAAAGCCAAACTAAAGCAGCCATATTTAATTAAAGACTCAGTAGCCGATAAGCTGAGAATATCTTTTGTTTACGGCTTGTTCGTAGCTCTGTTTTTATTAATGTTCCAGCCATTCGGGATAAGCACTATGGAAAGTGGGGTGGTGGAAGTATGCTTTATGTTCGGTTTGATTACCTTCGTTTCAATGATAGTACTTAATATTATTATCGCTCCATTTTTTCCTAGTTACTTTGCTGAGCATAAGTGGAACACAGGAAAGGAAATAATATGGACATTAGTTAATATACTATCTATTGGTCTTGCGAATGCTGCTTACTCTTCATACTTAAACGATAACTCACTTTCGTTGAAGTATATACTCATATTTGAATTCTACACTTTTATGGTTAGTGTACTGCCGATTACGTTCATTATCATTTATCAAGAATCGAAGTATGCTCGTAAATATAATGAGCTTTCTAGTGATATCAACAAAAAGCTCATAGCTCACGCTAACCCCAAATCTACGATTAAAATAGATTCGCAAAATCAAAATGAAAAGCTAGAGATAAACAGCTCGGATTTGCTTTTCATCAAATCTGCTGATAATTACATTGAAGTTTATTATTTGGAGAGTGGCGAAGTCAGAAATTCTATGCTTAGAAATACGCTGAAATCAGTCGAAGAAGTTTTCACTAATAATGAGAATATAATCAGATGTCACAAGAGCTATTTGGTGAATTTGCAGTACGTGAATAATGTTAGTGGGAATGCACAAGGGTATAAATTGCATCAGGATTTTACTGATATTCCTATCCCAGTATCTAGAAAGCTAAATGATTTCGTCAAAGAAAAACTTACCACTAAGAAAAGTAATCTTGTAGCTCCCCACAAATAGATCCCCATTCATCCCTAAGCTTGCTATTCAGACCTTACGGCTGTTCACTTAGATTTATAATTCCGATTTTTGTAGTATAATTTTATAACAATAATCAGGTATTATTATGTCTATTCTATCAAGTGTTCTACTCATTCTACACATTATATTTGGGGGTTCCGCTTTAGTGCTTGGACTATTCTCTATGTCCTCAAGAAAAGGACAAAAGCTACATAAAAAAAGTGGTTTCTACTTTTTTATTTCAATGTTAGTAGTAGCTATAACTGCAATTCTACTATCATTAATTAAAGATAGTGCGTTCCTATTCCACATAGGGATATTCTCATTTTATATGAACTATTCTGGATGGCGAGCTATTAGAAACAAAAAGCTTACCCCATCAACTATGGATTGGATTATAAATATAGCATCATTGATTAATACTATATTTATGATAGCCAGCTTCCAATTAGTACTAATAATTTTCGGTGTTATCTCACTCTCATTAGTATTTGGTCAGCTCAAACTCTTTTACTTCCATTATAAAGAAAAAGAAATCCCGAGAATGTCTTGGCTAGTACAACATATAGGTATGATGGTAGGTACATATATATCCACTTTGACTGCATTTTTAGTAGTGAATATTAATTTCATAGAACCGAATTGGGTGGTATGGATACTACCTACGGTTATATTCACTCCACTGATTATATTCTGGACTAAAAAGTACACAGAGATTCCGCAAAGAAAAGCAATTGAAGATAACATTGCTTAGACTGAAAGTACTTGAGAATCTGGTAAACCTGTCATTGCGAGGACACAGAGCGTAGCGAAGTGGACGTGGCAATCTCGCGAGAAAAAGCAAAATGAATGAGATTACCGCGCTTCGCTCGTAATGACAGTCCATTGAGGGAGAGACTACTTATGCCTTCGGCTTGGCAGGCACGTTTCGCACGGAATAACAATCGTCCTAGACAGCAAAAACTCATCACTAGCCAATTATAATAGTTAAAAGTATAGTCATAATCCAAAAATTGGTAGAGAGCAACACCTAATGTGATTAATCTTTTAGAATGAAGATATTATTTACTAATTTATGATAAATAAAATCGATTGAATACAAATTATCTTAAGGAGTGTAGTCATGTCAACAGCTAAAATACCACCAATAAATTTCAAGAAATGGATAGACGAGAACCGTCATTTGCTAAAGCCACCTGTTGGTAATAAGCAAGTATATGAAGATGGCGAGATGATAATAATGGTAGTAGGCGGTCCAAACGGAAGGAAAGATTATCACTACAATGAAACTCCCGAGTTCTTCTATCAAGTAGAAGGTGATATAACAGTAAAGATAATCGATGACGGAGAGTTTAGAGACGTGAATATCAAAGAAGGCGAGATATTCCTTTTACCTGGGAAAGTACCTCATTCACCGCAAAGACCAGCTAATACAATTGGGTTAGTAGTAGAGCAAGTACGTGACCCAGAGGCGATAGATGCGCTAGAGTGGTATTGTGAGAATTGTCACAACAAACTAGCTAGAAAAGAATTTGCAATGAAGAATATAGTAACTGAACTACCTGTGAAAATGGAAGAATTCTTCAATGATGAGGCGGCAAGAACTTGTGATAAGTGTGGAACTGTGATGGAAAAACCGGAGAAGAAGTAAATGGTAGATTTGGGAAATGGAGAGAAAACACTAAAAGTTGACGTTCACACACATATTATGCCACCCAATATGCCTGATTACAATAGTAAATTCGGCTATGGGGAGTTTATTCACTTGGAACATCACAAACCGTGCTGCGCTAAGATGATGGCAGGCCCGAAGTTCTTCCGCGAGATAGAGGATAACTGTTGGGATGGTGACGCGAGGATAAACGATTGCGATCATCACAGTGTAGATGTGCAAGTAATCTCACCAATACCCGTGCTATTCTACTATTGGGCGAAGGCAGAACACGCCGAAGAAACTTCGAAGTATCAGAATGATTTTATAAAAGGGCTTTGCGATAAGCACCCAACTAGATTTATTGGACTAGGCACTGTTCCACTGCAAGATCCCAAGCGAGCTATCAAGGAACTAGAACGTTGCGTAAAAGACCTAGGATTACCCGGTGTAGAAATCGGTACTCATATCAATGATTGGAATCTTTCGGCAGAAGAGCTATTCGACTTTTTTGCTGCTGCTGAAGAGCTGAATGCATCTATATTCGTACATCCATGGGATATGATGGGGAAGAGCAGAATGGAGAAATATTGGCTACCTTGGTTAGTGGGAATGCCTGCCGAGACTTCGTTAGCTATTTGCTCTATGATATTCGGTGGAGTACTAGAAAGACTACCGAAATTGAAAATGCTATTCGCTCATGCGGGCGGTTCTTTCCCCTCTACAATCAGCAGAATAGAACATGGGTTCAATGTACGCCCAGACCTTTGTGCCATAGATAATAATATAAACCCTCGCGAGTATCTAGGTAAATTCTACATAGACTCGCTAACTCACGATGAGCAAATGTTGAAATATGTAGTTGACCTAATGGGTGAAGACAAAGTCGCTTTGGGTACGGATTATCCATTCCCACTAGGTGAGCTAAAGCCTGGTAAACTTATAGAATCTGTGAGTGATTTCAGCCCAGAATTAAAGAGAAAGCTATTATCTACCAACGCATTTGATTGGTTGGGAATAGATGGAAGTGGGTTTTAAGTTCTTTATTATAGATTCTGAAAAAATAGTATTGCCGTTGGCTTTAGCCAACGGATGATATGTATATCACCAATCCACATTGGACTTTAGTCCCATAACCATTCAACTCCTAACGGAGTTGTTTTGTGCTAGGTTGGTCAGCAGGTGCTACTAACATTGAACTCCTACGGAGTTCTTCTGGACTCTTCTAACGCCTGCGGCGTTATCAGAGTGACGGAATAAGTGAAATCTACAAAATCCTTTAATCCGTTTCATCCGTGATTCAAAAAATATGCTAAACTCAAAAAAAAAGACATAAACCGCTGTATATGTCTTCTTATTTTTATCTAAGTTTTCTCTTTTTAAGCTAATTCACGTTTGATTTGTTCGACCAAATCTAAACTTTCCCATGGGAAAATATCTCTTCCGAAATGTCCATAACTAGCAGTTTGTTGGAATATCGGTCTAGTCAAACCAAATTTCTGGATTATTCCTTTTGGTGTTAGGTCAACACTTTTCTTAATCCAATCAGATATTTCGAATCGATTGTGTTTAGATGTACCATGAGTATCTACGTAAATAGATAATGGTCTATCTACCCCAATAGCATAAGCTAATTGGATAGTACATTCATCTGCTACTCCAGCAGCTACTAAGTTTTTAGCAACGTATCTTGCAGCATAAGCCGCAGATCTATCTACTTTCGTTGCATCCTTACCAGAGAAAGCTCCACCACCGTGAGGGGCTTTGCCACCGTATGTATCCACTATTATCTTTCTACCAGTTAGTCCTGTGTCACCGTGAGGGCCACCGATTATAAACTGTCCAGTTGGATTTACATGGAATTCTGTGTCTTGTAACCATTCTTTTGGAATTATCTCATTTACAACGTTATTGATAACGTCTTCTTTGATTTGGCTACTTGTTACACCTGGGTCATGCTGTGTAGATAGTACTATATTGTGAGCTCTTATTATCTTATTGTCTTCGCCATATTCTAGAGTTATTTGTGCTTTAGAATCTGGGCGGAGATATGTCATCTTCTGCTTAGCTTTTCTGATTTCAGCCAGCTTTAGCAATAATTTATGAGAATACATAAGTGCAGCTGGCATTAGCTCTTCTGTTTCACGAGTCGCATAGCCAAACATAATACCTTGATCACCAGCACCGCCAGTGTCCACACCCATTGCTATATCTTCTGATTGTTTATTGAGCACGTTGATTACGCTACAAGATTCTGCGTCGAATCTATATTCGCCTTTGGTATAGCCAATATCTCTGATTACTTGACGTGCTACTTCTGTGATATCTATGTAAGAATTAGTGGTTACCTCGCCACCAACAACTAGCATACCAGTAGCAGCAAAGCACTCACATGCTACTCGAGCATTTGGGTCTTCTGTTAATACTGCGTCTAATACTGCGTCACTTACTTGATCACAAACTTTATCGGGATGTCCTTCTGAAACTGATTCGGAGGTAAAATGATAAACATTTTTACTCATTAATATTCCTTATTCTTTTTAAACCGCTATTATTATTATTGAATTCTTACCTTTTGACCAACACGGATTTTATTTGGATTCAATCGGCTATTAAGTTTTACTATGTTTTGAACAGAAACCCCAAATTTATTAGCAATAGCAGCTAGTGTTTCGCCTCTTCGTACTTTATAATATTTAGGTGAGTTCTTTACAGTCTTAGGAGTAGAAGAAGAGCTACCCTTGCCGAAAGATTCGTTTGTCACTTTTAGGGAAGTACCAGTATATATAGTATTTCCTCTTATTTTGCTTTCGTTAAGTGATTTCAATTCTCTTTCAGTCATACCATATCTAGCAGCGATAGTACTTACTGTTTCACCGCGTCTAACTTTATGGAATCTTGTTTCTTCTTTTACAGTTTTAACTTCTTCTCTTTTAGCTATTGCAGTATTGTTGTAAGTTCTAACTTTTAGGATTTGACCAGGGTAGATGTTAGTTCCATCTAGCCTGTTTAGCTCTTGCAAATCAGCAATTGATGTTGCGTAATCTCCAGCTATACGACCTAATGACTCACCTTTTTGTACATTGTGCCTAACAATAATTGTCTGAGATGCTTCTTCTGCTTTGTTATCCGCTAAGTTCTCAACTGTTTTACGAGCTACAACTAATTGTTGACCGACGTTTAAGTTATCATTATGTCTAGATATTCCGTTCAGCTCTTTTAGATAACTAAGTGAAATACCATATCTTCTAGCTATACTGTATAATGATTCACCTTTTCTAACATCATGTGTTATATCTTTCGTACCATCCATTGGATAGTAAGTACCAGTCTTCTCAGTTGATAAGTTAATCTCAGCATATCTTTCTACAGATATAGGAATTTTTAAATTGCTGCCTGATGATAGCTTAGCTCTAGAATTTCCTAAATCATTTAGTTGAACTAGATCTTCTGTCGTCACACCATACTTAACTGAGATTTTAGATAATGTCTCATATCTATCAACAGTGTGAGTAACCCATGGTTGCTTCTCTGATTCTTTTAAATTAGCAAAATTCTTAGTGAATATATCTGCTGAACCTTTAGGAATCTTCAATTCATAAGATGCGACATCCGGAGGAGTACAACCTTTTATCAACTCAGGGTTTAGCTGTTGTAATTCTTCCTCAGTTATATTAGCGCATTTTGCTAATACATCTAGATTTACTGGCTCAAAAGTAGTGTAAGTATCATATAAGAACTCATCTTCCAATGTTAGTTCATCTATATTGTATCCGTATTGTTCTGGATTCATTGCTATCACAGCCGTTGCTATGTATAGAGGAACATAATATCTCGTTTCTTTCGGCAATCTCTCTCTTAATTCCCAATAGTTAGGATTCGATTTGCCAGTTCTTCGGATAGCACGTCTTACTCGACCTTGACCACAGTTATAAGAAGCTAGAGCCAAATGCCAATCGCCAAATTCTGCGTATAATTCTTTTAGGTAACGCATTGCTGCACGCGTAGATTTTTCAGGGTCTCTACGCTCATCTACCCAATAAGAATCGTTATCATTTAAACCAAAATCACGACCAGTAGCTCTCATAAATTGCCATAGACCTACTGCTTTAGCTTTTGACAAAGCATTAGGGTTCAAAGCACTTTCTATCATAGATAGATAGACGATTTCTTCTGGCATATCCTCTTCGGCTGCAATTCTTTTCATCATCTTGAACCACTTACCAGAGCGCTCTAACCATTTACTGAAGAATTTTTTTGCCTTTGTTTGAGTTAACCATTGTATATTTTTCTCTACATATTCGTTCATATCCATTGGTACTAGCAACGAATCTGGACCTACAAATGGCAAATCTGCATTATTATCAGATACAAAATCAACTACGGGTAGATCTAATATTTCAACACCTGTCATAGTCTGATCGTTTTCTAAGTCACTAATCATTCTATCACGGACGATAAATAAAGGTGCATCTGCTTCTAATTTTGCAAAATCTGTTATGTAGTATTCAAAATCTTCAATTATAGCATTTGATAATTCGATGAAATCATCATTATATTCTATACCAGGATAACTTGCAATTTTATTCAACTCATCTAATGATTGAGAGAAAAATTCTGCTGATTTGGTAGAGTCTTTTCTTTGGATATAAATTAATGCTGTAAGATATTTTCTTCTAGAACTTTCTAGTGAATTTTTAATACCTTTTTCATAATTTTCTTTTATTATGGGATATTTGTCGAGTACAGAATACTCATCCGGGAACAAGTAAATTTTGTTCGTATTGGGGACAGCGGCAGTTGCCGTGACCGAAAGCCCTGCTATCAGGGCAGCTGTAAAAAAGCTGCAGATTAATCTCATATGTAGATTCCGCTTTGTTTAGTAAATTCTTTCTATGCTCTATACTTGAAGATTTAATTTAATACAAAAGTTTTTAAAAACCAACTTCATTTTCATACTAAAAGAGCTTTTTTATGTACGATTCTCTCTAAAAAAAGTTTTAACAATCTTTGGTATAATTAATGCTGTGAATTTTAATTCATAAATAGTATTAATTATTTGTGTTTTTAATTTTAATTTTACTAAGTTTGAGTACTTTATGATTAGATTTTCATTTTACATATCACTAATGTTAATATTCTTGCTGGAATTCACTTCTAATAGTGCATTTGGGCAATCTGTAGCTAGTCCATCTAATTGGCTATTTCCTAACGGGAACTACGCTGCTACACAGAATAACCACAGAAAGTCATTCGATCAGACTATTGGTAATTTTAAAATTAAAATAGTTAATAATAGAATATCAGGCGATTTACAACCATTGATTGGTAATATGGTTGATAATGATAAAATCTCTTCGGCTTTCCCTTACGCTCCCAATGAAATTGTTGTAGTTTCAGGCAGAGATATAATAATACTCGACGGTGCAGGGAGGATATATACCAAGACTCTCGACAATAGTATTCTACCAATCAAAGGTGTCTCTTTTCTTTTTGACTCACTTGCTACTGGGTACAAACTAGATGTAAATTCCCACGTAATAATGGCATTGGAAACTATAGAAAGTGTTAGCGATGATTCACTGGCTCATAGTTATTTGGCAGGGTATGATAATAAAAATAGTGAGCTAGTACTTCACAAGAGATTAGCTATAGATATGAGAGATTACCCTGATAATATTTACAATTCTATAAGACCATTTTTCGGAAAATTAAGAAATAATAATATTCAAGTGTTTTCTACTTTAGATATCTATAATCCAAATGTAATAGATACTCTAGCAGTTGATGCTCCATACTTAAGAGGATTGACTCATTTTAATTCTGCTATCGAGTTCCCGAACTTTCCTTTGCCCGATATAGGAGACGATACTACTAATAGAATAGAATTAGCAAATAGAATTGGTATAGACCAACCGTCTATTACTCAATTAGCAAGTGGGACTACGTTGGCTTTTATGCCAACTGTACCAGATACTTCGCTAAATTTGAATATAACTAATAAACTTGGTGGCATTACTAATGCATCTAATAGTTATCTATATAGCTATGATATAACAGGTGCAGCTATTGCTAATAATTTTGCTCCTATTGATATTACAGATAGTTTGAATGGTATAAAGCCTTTCACTAGACCTTACATAGTTGAGCTAAATAATGGAAGTCTAACTCCACAGAAATATATTTTGCAAACTGAGCAATACCAAGGTGACGAAGGTTCTGAAGGTATATCTATGTTACATTTGCTCGATATGAATGGTAATTTTATTACATCTCCCAATGGAGCAATACCATCTTTTGCAGGTGATAGTAACCACTTTTGGTCTATTGCTGTTGGTGATTTAGATGGAACCAGTAATGAATGGCTACCGTTTTTTCCTAATAATCCTGGAAAAGAGATTATAGCTACTCAAAGCTCGAGAAATTTTGCCCATGCTAATAGCCGAATTTTAATACTAAAATTTGACGATACAAAAATTGTATCAAAGCCAACTCCTCCTAATACACAGCTATTTCCTTTCGATACTATTGCTGCTGCTCGTATAAACGGTAGAGTTGTAGCAGTAAATGATCTAGACAATGCCCCTGATGAAAAAGAGGAAATTGTAATAGTCGATGGCTCTAAGTTAATGGTACTAGGATTGAGAGATTACGAAGACCCAATGTACAGAGCTGGCAATCCGATGGATACTCTATACTACAAGGATTTTGACAAAGAAGATATATATGCTGTAGAAGTAGCTGATATGGATGGTGATGGACTAAACGATTTGGTTGTTACTACTTTCAAAGCTACTTATATAATTGGTACACCTCTGAAAAATGTGTTGACACTATTGGAACCAACTACTCAACTAACTCCTCCTCAGGAATATTGCCCTGGTGATAGCGTAGAGCTAGTGTGGGAGAATAAAATATTGGGTATTGGAACTATTGATATAGATTTCGTAGATATTACAGATACTACAGCTATTGATACTATGGTAGTAAGAACATTAGTAATGAATGAGAAAGATACTGTTTCTACTAAGATAATGCTGGATAGCAATTTCATAGGGAAGACGGGTTATTTTATCATTAAAAGTACTATAGAACCAGATGAACTAAGAGATTCTTCTGCAACTATTAGTATATTAGATTTTGATTTGACTAACTTTATGATGTCTGATACAGTGCTAATTGTAGGGGAGACCCTTACTTTTGGTGGCGAAATCAACTGCTTTGATTCAGTAATAGTTGAGACTAGATTCTTAGATTCTACTTGGCAGTATCTTACTACAGTAGGGACTAGCAATGCTCCTATTTTTGGATATCTGGACACTATCCCTTGCTTACCTATATTCAGCTGTGATGCTATGGATTTGGATAGTATGTATCATTATAAAATAACAGCTTTCAAAAGTATATACAGCAAGGAATTGACAGAATTCGCAGTTAAGGTGAGACCTGCTCCTTTCCCTATAAAAATAGAAGTAGAAAATACTGTTGATCCAACTCAAAGATTTAGTTGGGACCCACTAGACTTCCCTTACCCTTGCGATACTATCAGTATAATGAAAAGCTATAACAATGGATTAAATTTTACGTTAGAAGCTAATGTAAGTCTATCATCTATGAGCTATAGTTGGCAAATACCACTTGACGCACCGGATGATGTAGTTTTCCGATTTTGCTGCGAAAGCTCATGTATGCGAACTGATACCTTGCTATCAGATATTGAGCCGAACTACATAAATATAGTAGCACCAAATCCTTTCGACCCAAGTAGTGAGGAAGTAAAATTTGTATATAAAGTACCGAAATCAGGTAATATAACTATAAAAATACTAGATGAATCGAATAGAGAAGTAGTAACCATTGCTCATAAGCAATTTAGGGATGAATCACTCGCTCACGTAGATACGTGGAACGGCAGGATGCCTAGCGGAGACTTTGTTGCAAATGGATTATATTATTTATACATAGAGTTTCCTGATGGGAAACGCGAGTTTTACCCAATATATGTAAGAAGATAAAATCAATTTAATAGGTTTGCAATGAGAGTTTTAATAATCGAAGATGAAATAAAGATAGCCACGTTCATGAAGAACGGCTTGAAACAAGAAAGGTATGAAGTAGATCTAGAAACCAATGGGCGTGATGGACTTGAAATTGCTATGAACACCCAATATGACCTAATACTTTTGGACGTGATGCTTCCAGGTATGAATGGTATAGATATACTAAAAGAACTGAGAGCCAATAATTACAATGTTCCAGTTATACTTATATCTGCATTAGATTCTACAGAAGATAGAGTAAACGGTTTAGATTTTGGTGCAGATGACTACATTTCAAAACCATTCAGCTTCGACGAGTTAGCGGCTAGAATTAGGGCTATATTACGTAGAACTCAAAAACACAAATCTACAAAACTACATGCTGGTGAAGTAACACTAGATACAGTTACTCACTTAGCATATAGGGACAACAAGGAAATAGAGCTAACTACCAAAGAGTATTCTTTACTTATGTTCCTGATGATACATAAAAATAAAGTACTGACTAGAAATTCTATCACACAGAATGTGTGGAGAGAAGATATAGACAAAGATTCGAATGTAATAGATGTATATATCAAAAAGCTAAGAAGTAAAATAGAGAAGAAAGGCACAAGGCCAACTATACAGAGCATAAGGTCAGTCGGATACCGACTGCGTGACGACTCAGCTTTGGAAGAGTCCAAAAACAAAGAAAAATAAGTATAAGAGCCATCGATAATAATCGGTGGCTTTTTTTTTAGAATCATATTCAAGTATACTATATATGAACTAAAAAATGTTTAAAGACGCATAATTCAACTTACTTTAAAAATCTCATAAACTCGTCAAAATTGCTAGAAAACCACTTATTTCTAAAAATTATCAACAATTAACAAAAAATAATTTATTTAGCTAAAATAGTTCTATGATATTATATATCAGTTACTTATATTGGAATTGATGATATATCACATGTAAAAAAGTAAAAAAAAGTTGCATTTCTTTGAGACGTTTTTGCTGTTCATGTGTCTTTATAGTTAGAGGAATTACAAATGGACAAAAAGTATAGTAAATATTCCGACTTAGAGTTATTCAACTCACTAAGTGGAAATCAGCCCGAAGCCGAATTGGCTTTCGCGGAGCTATACTCGCGTTATTCGCAGAAAATCTATGCGTACTGCCTCAGAGTAACTGGTAACAAAGAAGATGCGAATGACATCTTCCAAGAGACTTTTTTGAATTTCTTCAATTCGGCTAAATCGAAACCTACTACTACAAGTGTTTCAGGTTTGATGATAACTATTGCCCGTAACCTATGTATAAATCATACTAGAAGTAAGAAAGTACACATAGACTTGGAAGAATACAATTTACGTACTAATGATACCGGCTATGAGCAGAAAGAATTGCTAGATTTGATTTCCAATGCTCTAGAATTATTGGAATTCGAATACAAAGATGCTTTCATTTTGCGACAATATCACGGCTTTTCTTACAAAGAGATAGCCGAGATAACTAACGCTCCCGAATCTACTATAAGAAATAGATTTTGGCGTGCTAAAGAAAAGATTAAGGAGATACTTGCTCCTTATTTACATGAGATATCAAATAATAATAATTGAGTTTTAAAATGTCATACAACCAAATGATACACGAATACTTGGACTCGGGACTGAAACAGCCCCAAGAAGATGCTTTGTTTCAAGCATTAGCATCGGACCAAGCCCTGCGAGGTGATTTTCACCAGCAGCTTAGTATTATGAAAATAGCAACTAATGATATGAGTAACATATCACCTCCTATTGAAGCAACAAATGCTGTGTTCAGTAGCTTGGGTTTTTCCATCCCTTCTGGGGGAGCTCCAGCTTCGGGCGTGAGCGAATCTAGAAGAAAACCAGGAGCGGGTATATTTGCTTCGGCATCTGGTGTTGGAATGCTTAATATCTTCAAAGATAATCTGTCCACTTTGGGTTCTATAGCTGTGGCAGCAATGATTTCTACATTCTTGTTTATGACATTTGACAATGGAATACAAACAACAGATACTAACCGTGTAGGCGTAACTTTAGCTCAGAACTATTATGATGATGCTTCACATTCCAATTTGCCGATTGTTAGTTCAGTCGACAAAACAGAAGAGAAAGCAACCAATAATAATAGAAATAGCTCTAACTATAAACCTGTTAGAAATGCTTCATTACCAATTGCGGTAAGTGGAGAGACTACAAAAGAAAATTCTTCAGAAATATTCGCAGCTAATAATGATATAGCAACGAATTTCGAACAAAAAATAAATAATCCAAGTAAAGAAATACATAAGATAAATGAGAATGGTTATGCAATAGTGAAAGTAAATAGACTTAGCACTAGCAACGCCTCAGATTTGGGATTCCAAATGCCAAACTTTGTATATGAAGAGAAGAGCGGTTTCGCTTTAGAGTTACGTGGGGCAAATAATCCTAACGAGACTGCTTTACTCAATGATATGATGATAGGAGTAAACTTTGAGTTTATAGATAATTTTCATGCTGTTGGGCTTATCGGTAATGAACGTTACGTAGTGAGAGTAGCCAACCCACTCTCTGCTGGCGAACAAGTGCAATACTCGAACGAATCAATGATTTCATTCATGGTTGGATTACGATATGCTCCAGATGAGCTAATACTCAATGGTCTTCTAGTACCTTATGTACAGGCAAGTGGTGGAGGTATCTCCAACGGGTTTGCTGGTGGATTCGAATCTGGACTAATACTAAATCTGAATAGCAACTACTCATTCTTAGTTGGTTACGGCAAACAATTTGCTAAATACAACTTCGAAGGTAATCTATACAATACTAACAAAGATGGTATCAACGTAGGATTGAGATATTCTTTCTAGGGGAATACTATTAAGAAATTTGAAAAAAAAAGGGAAAGTCGATTTAACTTTCCCTTTCATTAAATTCATTAGTTTGAAATAGACACTATTCAGTTAGTTTAAAGGAAACCCTATGAGTAGATTCACCTACAACTAATATCTTCTTACCATTACTTAGATTGATATAGTGGGGTTCAAAGAGTGTAACCTCTAAATCATAAGTCCCACTAAAAGTAATATTATGAAGAAATGGTTTTAGCTCAACGCTACCTGTATTCCCTTGATACCAAGAAGTACCACTCACAACTGTATCTGAAAGTATTTTAGAATCAAAACTATTTGTATGTGAAATTGAAACATAAGCTTTCGTAGCACTCATACTACCTGACCAGCTTAAAGTATAACCCGATGATTTGGAAATAGAATCACCTCTAGTAAAGTTACTTATTTGGACAGCTTTACCTAAAGAAATACTATCAAGTATTTGGTCGAAGTTCTTATTACCGTTCATCTTAATTATATTCACACCAGAACCGAAATTTATGTCTGATTCTACCAATCTTTTCGTGGGGGCATATTTCCCTTCTATTGAACCACTCAAAAGTACCTCATTTATGTAGAAATTTTGAGTATCGAAAGGTTTGAATTCTGAATCGAAAAGTCCAGCGTTCGATGAGAGAGATGTAAATTCTTTATCAGTTGAATCAGTAATACCGTCAATTGTATAAATTTCATAAACTTTATTGTATTCTTTCGTTAAGAATACAATACCATTTAATAAGCCATCATCCCAATTATCAACGACATCATCTAGATGGTGATAGCCATTATTATTAAATAGTTTTGTAACATCCCTGCTATCTGGACCCGTTGTAGTATCCTCACTACAACTTACTATTGTAAACACAGCCATAATAATTAAAAGCACTGCGTTTTTGGATTTATTTTTCAAGTATTACCTCTACATCTAAAATAAGTAAATTTGGCTTTTTTAAACCACTCAAAAATAAAAACGGTAACTTAATAGAGAAGTTACATTAATCAACTATTTACAATAGTATTGGATTTGGATTGAGGTGTTCTTTCTTTACGAAAAAAAAGGGAGTATTGTCATTATAATATTTTTGTAATGTCTAACATATCTCTTATTAGTTTGACATTATGGACTCTTATTACGTCAACATCGCTTGCTAATAATTGTTGATGAATCATAGCTGTATGAGCATCTCTATCTTTGGCAATTTCAATACCGAAGAGCATTTTAATAAATGCTTTACGACTAATGCCTAATAATTGTTTGCCGGTTATTTTATTGAATTTATCGAGGTTCTTGAGTAATGCCAAATTGTGCTCCAGATTCTTACCAAATCCAATACCAACATCTACATAGACATTTCCTATACCTTCTGCTAATTTGCTTTGCTTTATTAAGTAGTCGGAGACTTCCTTCACAACATCCTCGTATTGTGGATCATCTTGCATATCTTTGGGAGTACCTTTCCTATGCATTAATACTAAATCTGCATTGTACTCTTTAGCTAAATCTACAAATCTTGGTTCTGCGCTTAGTCCACTTACATCATTGATAATCTTAGCACCTTTTTCCAATGCAAGCCTAGCTACTTCATACTTGGTAGTATCTACAGAAATCATTATTTCTGCATTCACTTTTCTGATTTCTTCTATGACTGGTATTACTCGGCTTAGTTCATCTTCTGTTGATACGGGATCACTTCCTGGTCTAGTACTTTCGCCACCTATATCTATTATATCAGCTCCTTGAGCTATCATTTCTAGGCCATGTTGAATTGCTGACTTACTAGTTACGTATTGTCCACCATCCGAAAATGAGTTAGGAGTAATATTTAGAATACCCATTACTTTAGGCCTCATTTCAAATCTCCTGCTGATAAATATCCATCATTCCGGACAATTTTTTCTATTTCAATCGCCTTGCTAACTGATGGCTTTATAAGCTCTAGATGTTCTTTTAGGTAAGCCAATCTTTCATTCTCTGTATTCATCTCTAACAAATATTGCTTTTGCTTTCCAATTAACCCGGCTTTTTGGGCAAAGTAATAACTTGCTAATCGTCCAGTTAAATCTTCTTTAGTAATTTGCTGCATCCTGAAAACAGGTATTTTGTTTGTGATATAGTTGAATAACTCCACACATTCGTCGAATAGTTTTTCGTTAATTGGTTCTTCTGTATCAGAGATTATCTCTATTTCTCCTTCCAAATACAGCCGCTGCCCTTCTTCATAACTATGCAATTTGAACTTATCACATCCGATAACACTCAGATCAATTTTTCCATCAGGATATTTTGTGAAAATGTCAATAATTTTAGCTGTACACCCATATTCAGCTATATTATCACCATTAGTAAATATGACACCAAATTTTGATTTATTTTCAATACAGTCATTCATTAGATTCTTATACTTATCTTCAAATATATGAAGAGGATATATAGACTCTGGGAAAAGCACTAAGTTAAGTGGAAAAAGTCCTATTTTCATTGGTTAGGTATTCTGTTTTATTATTTAATTCTAAAATAAGAATATAATTTTATTTATTTCAGGATTGTGGGAATGTCGGGGTGTAAAGATTTAAAGCTCGTAGGGTTAATAGCTATTACATTAATTATTTAAACACCCCGTCCTGCTCCGCAATCCACCCCTCTTTTGCTTAGCTTAAAGAGGGTAATATCAAATTCAGGTTTTTATAAATACTCAAATAATATCAGAATCTAAATTCCACTTTATTAAGTTATTGTGGTATGTTTTTAAAACTAAAAGTATTCCTAGGTCATTAGCTTCCTTCTTGTTAAAATTGTAGACTCCTCTTATTATATAAAAATCTAATTCATCTTCAACCTTAATCTCAATTTTATCTTGGGGTAAATTTAAAACATATTCTCGATATTTTTCAATAGGGCTTTTCCCTTTCTCAGAACTCATTAGGCTAAAACTAGTTACGCTAACTAACAAGACTAAGAGTGTAGATTTTATAATTGTCTTTTTACTCATATTTTCTGATTTCCCAATTCGATTATCATATTATTCACTCTATATTTGAGCTAAGAGTCTCTTGTAGAAATTCAATTTTCTTCGTTTCAGTCCAAATATCAGTGTACACCAAAAAATTTAATATGTAATCATCGATGCCAGCATATAGGTACACATTATCTATCTGATTATCATCCTTATACTTCCATATTTGATATTCTAATTCTGAGTTTTCTACTAGTATTTTGGTCTTATAATTGTTCTCTTCTCTATACTCTCTATCCCACCTAGTAAAAGTCTTAATAGTTTCATAATTTTTTTGTGAAGATTTGTAAAATGAATAAGACTTTTTAGGCATTTTAGCTATGGCTATTATTACCCCTTCTGAATTCTGATAATATTGTTGTCCACTACTTTTCTCATAATTCAAGGTTTGCCATACTCCTGGAATTAGCACAACTCCATTTGGTGAATCAAATATTGTTGTGGTATTGTTAGCAGTTAGTGAAAGTTCCTTGTCCTTATTATTAGTTGGTTTGGTTGAGGAACAACTTACAAGTGTTAATATACAAGCTATTAAAATTATTATCTTTGTCATTTTTATCATCTCTATAATTTTTTTCTTTTTCTAAACTACGAAATAAAAAGGTATTCTGAAATTTATCTCCCTTGCCCCTTCATCCATTTTACCAACTAGCAATAATTAACTTTATCTTTACATAAGTTTAATTATATTTGTATTATTATATTCAAACTATTAAAGGATAAAAAATGAAAAAAATTACAATTTCCTTACTGGCTCTATTGGCTCTAGTAATCATGTCTTGTGGCGAAGAAGGGCCCAAAGCACCTGAAGCAGGTGAGTTAACTACATATACTGATGATGCAACTAAGTTCTCAATAGATTATCCAAACAATTGGGATGACAACAAAGTTGTTGGTAAACAATTCCAAGCTTTCTCTATGCCCGAAGGTAAAGTAAGATTTACTACTTTTGATACTAAAGGTTCTCCTGTGGCAAGAGTTACCCTTACTGTTATGCTATTGGATTCTGGACAGACTTTACAAAAGGCAATAGACACAAGTAAAGTATTTACACCTGAATACTATTCAGCACCGGTAGATGTAAAAGTAGATGGTACTACTGGTAAGAAGTTAACTTATGGCTTCCCACTTACTGATGGTGAGTTCAATGGTGAGTTGATCGTAGCAACTAAAGATAATAAGTTAGCACATATCATCAAATTCGAGGCGTTTGCTGGAACTATCGAACAATACAGAGCTTCATTTGACAAAATATTAAGTTCAGTTAAATTGGGTGTTGTTCCTGAACAAAGTGTTACTGTAGGTGAAGCTGAGGAACTGCCTGGACCATCTACTACTATGAAAACAGTGAAAGGAAATGGTTATTCTATTTCTATTCCTGATAATTTCGAAGCAATTCAAAAAGGTGCTGCTACTATGTATGCTGGCGAGAGAAGAGGCGATTCATACGTTTCAGTTACTCCTAGTGCTACTAAATCTAAGAATCTGAAAGGTACTGCTGAGAAAAATGCAAAAGCTGTTGGTTCAGATAAGATTACTAAAATGAAAATTGGTGGACATGAAGCATATATGATTTCATACGATGCTACTGCTAAAATCCACAGAGACATATATTATGTAATCAACAACGGAATGTTATACCAAATTGTTGTTGATTATTTCAAAGATGAAGCTGATCTTTATAAGTCTGTATTGAGCAAATCAGCTTCGAGTCTAAAATTCTAAACTTATTTAGAATAAATATCGTATTAGAGCAGAGGGTTGGTTTCAATCCTCTGCTTTTTTTTATAGTATTGATAAATTCCACAAAAAAATGGAATTCAAAATATTTACTTTAAATTGCAATTAATTCGAAAGACAATACCCATATTAATCTAGAAAGAATGAAAAATCTGTTAGAACTCAACGCTTGGCAATCCCTAAACGAACATTTCTTTAATATCAAACATCTAAAGATGAAGGATATGTTCCAGTATGATGATGGAAGAGCCGATAAATACACCTATGAATTGAATAATATATATTTCGATTTGAGTAAAAATAGAATTAACTTCGATACATTTTCTTATTTCGTTGACTTATCCAAATCGCTAAAGTTTCATAATAGAATCCCTGAGCTATTCAATGGTGAGAAGGTTAATAATACGGAAGACAGAGCAGCTCTGCATACTGCACTTCGTGCTTATGAGAATATTCAATTTGAAGAAATTGCAGATGAAAGAACTACTTTTTTGAAAAGGGCTGAGGAAATAATCGCTGATGTGAATGTAAAGCATATCGTACAATTTGGTATTGGAGGGTCGTATATTGGTCCTAAAATGGTTAATGAAGCACTTAGTGAGTTTTCAAACAAACTATTTACAATTGATTATATAGCAAACACAGATAATACAGATTTTGAAAAAGTATTTAATAAAATAGATATAGAAAAGACTATATTCATAGTAGCATCTAAATCATTAAGCACTTCTGAAACACAATACAATTTGAGCAAAGTACTAAGTAGATTAGGGCTTTCGGAACCAAACGAAAAATTCATATGTTTAACCGCTAGACGAGAGCGAGCATTAGAATTAGGGTTTTCTTCTGAGAATATACTAACTTTTTGTGATTCGACAGGTGGTAGATACTCATTATGGTCTTCTATTGGATTCACGATTGCTCTGAATATTGGAGTAAAGAACTTCGAAGAACTACTAAAAGGGGCTGAAATTGCCGACAAACACTTTGCTGAAACTGAGGATTATTTTCAAAACATACCATTTTTGTTGGCGTTTATTAACGTATGGTATCGCAATTTCTTCGATCTAAGAACCAAAGCTAATATCCCTTACTCAGATGCTTTGAAATTCTTACCAGAATATTTGCAACAACTAGAAATGGAAAGTTTGGGTAAGATAATAGATAAGCAAGGGAACAAAGTTAATTACGCGACAGGCGGCACTATATTCGGTAATATAGGTACTAATTGCCAGCATTCATTCTTCCAAATGCTACATCAAGGTATAGATATCATTCCCGTAGATTTTATCGCAATTGCTGATTCTGATACTAGATTGCTTGCTAATTGTTTTGCTCAATCGCGAGCTCTGATGATGGGTCAAGAACTATCTGAAGTAGCTGAAGACGAAATTACTGGCTATAATACTCACAAATTCTTTCCAGGAAATATTCCATCCAATACTTTTTTATTTGATAAATTAACTCCATCTACTTTGGGCACGTTCTTAGCATTGCAAGAGCATAAAGTATTTGTAGAAGCAGTGATTTGGAATATTAATCCATTTGACCAATTTGGAGTTGAATTAGGCAAGACAATTGCGAAGGATATAGAAGCAAGTATAATAGCTAAAGATAATCACTTTGATAGCTCGACTAATAATCTGATAAATAGAATAAAACACTAATTTATTTTACTAATATTCTATTCTGATTACATCAAAAAAATCAATTAGGTGATGGTTTCTATACATGTTTATTTCAAAAAACTTTCCCATTGCTAAAAATAATAGTTAATTTATACTATGAAATTACTGACGACTCTAATTTTATTATATATATTGGCAACTGGATGTGCAAATATACAAAGTCCCCCCGGTGGGGCTGGTGATACTTTAGCTCCTAATGTAGAATATACCGAACCTCTGGATAGAACTATCAACTTCAGTGATGATGAAGTTACTATCGGTTTCGATGAGTATATGAATAGAAGTAAAGTACTGGAAAATCTACGTATAACTCCTGAAGTTAAAATGGAGTTTGATTGGTCTGCTACAGATCTACATATTAAATTCAACGAAACACTTCAACCTAACACTACTTATGCAATAAACATAGGCACTGAGTACACCGACTATTATAATAATGCACCGAAAAAAGGATTTAGCATGATATTTTCCACTGGCGAAAAGCTAGATAGTGGAAGTATTTCTGGTTTACTTTCTGCAACTGATACAAAAGGCAAGTACGTATTTCTGTATAAGGAAAAAGATAGTGAATACCCTGATTTGGCTAAATCTGAACCTGATTATTTTGTCAATACGGGTAGTTCGGGTGAGTTCAAATTTGTAGCGCTAAAGCCGGGTAATTATAGATTATTAGCTATAGATGATAAATTTCAAAATCGAATATATGATGATCAAGTAGATAGCTATGGTACGGCGCTGAATGATATAACTCTCACCGAAGATAGCTTAGAAGTTAATGGGATTAATATACACATAGGCGCAAAGTCTGATTATCGTGGACCACAACTAATTAGTGCCAGCTCACAGTATGCAGGTTTAGCAAACTTACTATTCGATGAGAATTTGGATAGAAAAACTATAGTCAAAGATAATTTCAAACTAACTTCTGCTAATGATGAAGTACCTATATTAGCAATAGGTACGAATGTAAAGACAAGTTCAGAGTTACTACTGATTTTCGACTCTAGCAATGCTGGAAAGGAATTAGAAGTTAGAGTGATTAATGTTGCAGATTCGACAGGTAATATAGTCCAAGATACTGCTTCTAGCTTCAAATTCGTTGTAGATAGTACTTACAACAGGGCAGAGTTTAATATTAGCTCTACTAACCTTAATGATAGTACTCAGAAAAATGTGAGTCCATTTTTCAATATTATCACAGAAAAGCCAGTATTTAGAGTAAAATTCAGTAAAATCCCTGATTTTAATACTCTAGAAAATAGTGCATATTTAGAATCGGATGGGGAGAAAACTGAGTTATCTTTATCAAGCGATAATCTATTAGATTTCTCTTTTAAATCTGAAAACCCTTTAAAAGAAAATGCAGAATATACTCTTGTTTTCGATACAAAGAATATTGTAGATATTTGGGGACAAAAATTAGTCAAAGACACAGTTTACAGAACTAAGTTCAAAACTAATTTTGCACCAAAGTACTCGAAGATAGGGGGAGATGTAACTGCTACTAAGGGTTGCAATGGCAAGATAGTAATCAGAGCAACTAATACGAATGACAATAGTAAATACAAAACTACAGCTATTGATGGCAAATGGAGCCTTGAGAAAGTAACTGCTGGGAGTTATGTGTTTGAAGTATTTTGTGATGATAATAGTAATAGCGAATACGATTTTGGGAAAGTAATTCCTTTCGAATATAGAGAAAAGTATTCTAAAAGTAAGCCATATACTGTAAATGAGAATTGGGAATACAACGAGATAAAACTAATATTAGATGAATAAACTAACTCCATATATTATATTAATATTGTCGGTGCAAACGCTATTTGCATCGAATATAATGTATTTGGAGCCAGTAAATGTTAGTGTTTTGAATACAAAGAGTGACGAATTTGCTCCTTCATGGAATAATTATACTTCCACTCTTTACTACACGAGTAAAATAGATGGAACCGAAAAACTTTATACTTCCGATAAAAATGCTGATGGATTTTTTCAAGAAGGAAAATACCTAGATGCTCCCATTAATACTATCCACCAGAATATAAGCTATATTAATTTTATTTCTGAAGATAAAGCATATTTTAGCTCTTTCCTGCAATCAAATGCTCAGCCGAGATTACAGTTATTTTATTCTAACTACAAGAAAAAAGCGTGGTCAGAAGGATTTCCAATTGAAGAATTTGCAAGTGATAATTTCGTAGGACAGAGTAGTGTATCCCCCGATAAAAATCAGACCGTATTTACTGTTCAAAGTAAAGATGGCGATTTAGACTTGATGGTCAGCTATAGGCTGGAAGATGGTACTTGGAGAGAACCAATAGCTATAGAGATAATGAATAGTATCCGCGATGAGATTACACCTCATTTCGCATCTGATGATACACTTTACTTTGCAAGTAATGGGCAAGGTGGACCTGGTGGTTTTGATATTTACTTCTCTGTAAAGTCAGAAGGAATGTGGCAAAGACCTAGTCCTCTATATGAGTTGAACACAGAGTATGATGAATCTGATGTTTGTACTTTACCTAATGGTGATATACTATTTGCTAGTAATCGTCCAGGTGGAAAAGGTGGGTTGGATATATGGTTAGCAAGTACAAGTAATTTGTCTACTGCATTTAGATCAGAAAAAAAATTAGATATAAACTTACAAAGCTATATAACGAATATAATAGTTAACAATAACTACGAATACACTAACCTACCTGTGAGCAGTGTGTTTTTCCTAGATGATAGTACTATGGAATTGCAACCAAAGCTATTCGAATATAAATCAATAGTTGATTTACAGAAAGTAAGTACTATTGATGAATCTTATGCTAATAGTCTAAACTACATAGGGCATAAATTAGCTAGAGTAAAGAACGCAAAGTTGAAGATAAAGGCACATTACCCAGGTATGCTCGAAATTGATACGACTTCAAAGAGAAATTCCAAGTACTATGCAGATTTGAATATCAAGAAGATTTACGATTATCTAACTATGGAATTCAATATACCACCCTCACAAATAGTGATAGAATATGAGTTCTTCCAAGATGGAAATAGAAAACCTTCTATCTCACTCTCCTCTAATGAGCCAGAGATATTCTCACAAATGGAGATAAGAAAAGATAAAATAGAGGTAGAACAGAAATTATTACCAATAGATGTCCGAATAGAGCCAGCTGAAAATTTAAGCAACTGGTTAGCTGTACTGAACCTAGCTGGCGAAGAAACTATAGTTTATGAAAATAAAATTGTCAAAGACAGATTCACAATAGATTTGGTTAAGTACAAACATCAACTTTTTGAATCTGATTATATGAATGTATTTATCAAGGCTTATAGCTATGACGGAGATAGCACAGTTCAGGTAATACCACACAGCATAGAACATCATTTCTCTAAAAAGCCAAAGCTTGTAGTAGAGGGTAGCCAATACTATGATTATAACTATATAATAGCTGGTAATGAACTGGATATAGAGAGCAACAATTATGTTTCTACTTTAGAAAAAATATATAGCTCAATCTCTATGTGTAAGACAGTAGAGATAAGCTATAATAAAAGAAAAAAGTTTGCTGAATCACTCAGAGATAAACTACAATCCAAAATAGTTAATAACCAGCTGAAAGTAACTATAATAAAAAGCGATAAACGAACGAGTGACATTCAACTAAATGAGAATCTGATAATAATCAAAGTTGAGAAATTTCCGTCTCGATCATCTAATAATTGATATTTTCTTAATTATAAATCTATCGGCAAATTCAATTTTGACTAGGTAAATTCCTTGATTCAAATTGTTCAAATCAAACCTATTATCTACTGTTTTCATAACCAACGAGCCATCTATTTTATAAACTTCTACTCCCTTATAATTAGCATTGTTAATTTCAAAGCTATTGTTGGTAGAGTTAAAATTGATTTCATTATCATAATCAATCTCAACGGAAGTTATATTGGATGCACATTCTTTTAGCGATTCAGTTAGAGCTGTTTTATCTTCACCACCAGCGACACATAGGTAACATGTTTTCGTCTCATATGGTGCGAATTCTTTTGTGAATCGCATTCCGATTATGTTGAACATATCTGCAACAGTATCAGTTATATTTACTTTACCTAATTTTAAAGAATTAGAATAGAAATTTGAATTTGTACTCGTCTGAGATGTATATCCACCTGCTTGAGCTATTGCATCATCTTCAAATGAGTAAAAAGCAGTACCGAATACTTGACTTGAATCTTTATGACCAGTGTAAATAGCAGAGAATTTTTCATAAGGAATATCCCCTGGTCTTGCCTCTTCTAAAAATTCAGTGATATTTCTATCATATTGATATTCTACTCCCATATCCCAGTCGAACTCATAACCAAGTGAGTATTTGCTGCCTAGAGAAGCGCTATCCGTTACATCAAGCTTAATTCTAACCCAATGTCCTGTCTTAGGAAGTTCAACCGTTTGTTCTATTAATGCCCTAGTCGGCTCGAACGGGTCACTTGTCATAATTGAACCAGTATAGCTTGGGTTATAGAATGGTTTGATAGATCTAAAACTACCTTCAGTGTTAGAAAGTGGAAATGATGCGATTACAATATTCTCATTTTCAACCAGAAATAACCCTGCAAAATGTAGAGCATCACCGTAGCTTTTATCTATGAAACCGACACCATCTCTTCTTCTTTTATCACCTTCTTTAGGTGCATATCCAAATGTACCTCTATCCGAAATCGAAAATTTAATATCTCGATTTTCGAATGTAGTAATATTGGGAATTGATTTGTAATCATATAGTATAAAGTCTTTGTAATCTTTATCATCAGTAATATCTAATCTGAAATTTATATATTCATCAAATTCATTTGTAATAATGTACTTGAATCCAGTTATCGTTTTTGTTTCATTAGTTTTTAAATTCAAATTAGTGAATGTAGAATCTGTAAATGTCAATGGTTTGAAAGACTCAGGGTAAGCTATTGAAAGATTCAAGTTCAGATTTTTTGCTTCACCTAATACATTCTTTAGTACTAACTCCACATTCACAGTATCACCAAGGAAAAATCTCTCTTGCTCAGCACCAGTTCTATCTTTTAGAATAACTTTATCTATCATAATCCCAGGTATTGACATAGGGTCAGTCGTTACCATTTTCAGCATATTCAATCTGCCGGGAGTTAAGTCCTTGTAAAACGTTCTTTTTTCACTAATATCATCTGTAGATTGTCTAACAAATTCTAGTACTTGGGTCGCATTTAGCTCTGGGTGTTGGCCTCTAGCAAGAGCTACAGCACCTGCAACTATTGGAGTTGAAAATGATGTTGCAGCACCTGGTCTTTCATATTTATTATTTAACGTTGTAGTATAATTCCCACTTGCAGGTGCCATTATTCTTGTTTGAGGACCAAGCAAAGAAACGGATAAAAAGCTATCAAATGGAGAAACAACCCCTACTCCTAGAACTCCCTTATAACCTGATGGATAGATCTTAGTTACTTGTTCATTGCCGTCTTGATTTCCACCAGCAGCAACTATTGCTACGTCATTAGCAACAGCATAAGTAACAATCATCTGCTCTAGTTCAGAATAAATACTCTCTCTTCCCCAACTACAGTTTAATACTTTTATACCTGTTCTTGCAGCAAATATCATTGATTCATATCCGAATGCAGTACTTCCATTATCCAATTCCTCAGCACCAATCCTAATTGGGAATATCTTAGAATATCCCCCGATACCAGCGACACCTATTCCGTTATTGAAATCAGCTCCAGCTATACCTGCTGCCCAAGTACCATGATCATCTTGTACATAAGTGTTTCCCCATAGCTGCCCATCTGTACCACCATCTAGATTGAAACCGTTATAGTCATCTATGAAGCCATTATTATCATCATCTATACTATTGTTGGGGATTTCATTTTTATTAAAAGCTATATTTTCTCTTAGGTCAGGATGAAATTGATCTATTCCATTGTCGCTTATGCCAATTACTATATTCGAATCACCCGAGTATATTTCCCAAGCATCATAGGCTTTTATTAGTGCTAAGGCGTCTTCTTGTTCAGCTATATATTGGTCATTCGGAGTGAAACCTTGTATCTTTTGCAAACGGTATGGTTCTGCAATATCAATTTCTTTGTGGCTTTTCATTAGATAATCACAGAATTTCTCTGGGCTTTGGACTCCTTCGTACTTGACTACATAAGTTCTAAGTACTGGCTCTTCAGCTTTGATTATTTCATTGTATCTAGAGTTGTTAGAGGATTTATATTGGCTTGTGTTACCATATTTTAACGATGCTTCTAGAGGTAATATACGTCTAGCTATTTTTGCATTCGATTGCTCCAATATCTTGTTAATATCGACATCACTTTTGTGAAAATTATTAAATCTAACTAAAACAGTATTGCCTAGGTATTCAGTAGCGTTTGCACTGAAAGTAAATAAAGTTAATAATAGTAGTATGTTGAATGTTTTCATTATAATTGATTTTTTGTTATTATTATATATTTAATAGACAATATAAGCAATCAAAAAGTAACAAAAGAATGTAATTTAATTAATAATAATCTTTCGGTAAACAATTTTATTATTCATATTTATCTTAATGAAATAGACACCACTACCAAAGTTGATAGTACTAATTGAATTAGTTTGTAATTCTGAATTAGTTTGTAATTCTGAATTAGTGGCATATATCTTAGCTCCGATAGAGTTGAATATCTCAACTTGGGATATTACTTCTTTGCTTTCCAATTCAATCCTATCTAAAAACTGATTAACTATCATATCTGTATTATCATAGAAATCAACTGAAGTCTGGTTTTGGTATAACTCACAAGTGAAATCAGAGCCTGACTCTAAATACCCTATTGGTATTAATTCTTTACCTGCTAATGCTGGATGATCTTTAGAAATTCTTTCAGCTCTGAATACTTGATTACTGTTGCTAGTTTCACCTTGGTTTAACAATAAACCATTAAATCCAGAAGGATTAACATATTGCCATACCTTTTCTTTATTCGGGTTTATCTCAGTAAATCTGCCAATCCAACCTTCACAAATCATAATATTGCCGTTTGGCAATCTCTGAGTACCAGACATATTCTTGCTATAAAAATCAGTTTTGGGATTACCCATATAAGTCCAATAGATTTCAGATGGACCAAACTTGCCTTCACTTAGAATGTAATTATCATTATCATCCATATCTGGATCTATCATATGGATAGCAGAATACTCTTGATCTTCGACGCTACCAATATTATTATTGAATACTAAAATTTTACCTCCATCAATTAAGCTGTCAGGTATCCAGTGAGGGTCGTGCTGTACAAATAACTTGATGTCTTCTTCTGTACCTTGTCCATAAGACATCGGATTACCCCAACGGAATAATATATCCCCACCATGACCATACTTACCACCTTCATCAGTTTTTGCTTCTGCTGTTGTAGTTGAGTGATCAATGATAAATATTTCACCAAAATTGTGATTACTCAACATTATTTGGTCCAATCTAGGATTATAATCAACTGAGTTAAAATGCAACCAATCTTTGTTGTTGAATCCTCTTGTACTATAATTTAGATTGATTTTTCTTGGATTAGTTACATCTCCGTAGTTATCTAATTCTTCTGAATGATCTTGAACATAATGATCCCATGTATCCCATTCCCATACTATTTCACCACCACCATTCACCAAATTAGGTTTTATTTCTATTAATTTTTCGGACCATAATTCATTAGGTGAAATTATTCTTCCAGATTGCTCAGCTTCTTCTTTCGTGTGAGTAACCCATATTAGTGCTAATATATTTCCATTAGGGAGTGGCTCTATATCGTGATGCTGGCATAGGGTAGAATCTGAAATAAAGTATTCCCAAATCAGATTACTATCCCAATCTAACATTTGTACAAGTCCTCCGTTCCCGCCAACATTGAATTTTGAATTATAAGATTTAGCAGTTTTAAGTAAAACACCATTGTCAAGCAAATAAACTGTGTTGCCTGGGTTAGTATTAGCAGCCCAAGAGTGAACTCTCTCACCACAATTATCTATTAGATAAACTGTATCACTAGCTGAAGGTGCAAATAAAGTATATCCATCATAAGATTGAGGAGTATTAAAAAATAGACCAATAGTCTGCTCAGAGTATAAATGTATACTCATAAATAATGCTAGTAAACTCAATATTATTTTTTTCATATAAAACTTAAATTTTATTATTCAAAAGACATTGTATCTTTAATTAAATACTATGTGTATAGTGCTATTAATGCTTTTCATGGTTCAAACATTAATAAAATAGAGATGTAAATCTCATATATTCAATAAACAATTAAATTGAATAGAAGTAACAAAAAGATTAAAATTAATTTATTAATAATGAAATCATAGAATTATACTATTGGAGTACACTTTAATGATTCAAATTAAAGCTAATTGCACACCAAAGTACATTTTATTTTTCCAGATTTACTTTTACCCCAAATCTGCTTTTTAACAAACCCATGTCCCTCTATCTGTACTGCTATTCCATTTGATTGAAGTACAGATATTGCCCTTCTCATAGAAAATCCCAAAACATCATGCTTTATGTCAGTATCTAGAGTGTTTGTATCTATTTTGGCGAGTGGAAATCCAGTAGTTAGTACTAATTCTTCGTTTCCTTTAACTAATTGACCTGGTTGGGGGTACTGATTATAAACAAATTTCCCTTCTTCTATTTCTTCGTGATCGAAATTATACTTCAATAAAACTCTATTAGCCTCTGTAGCTTTCATTCCAACTATGTTCGGCATCATAATACTATCATTTTCAGTTTTGAGTGTATTCTTGATATCATCATAACCTTTGGAAAGCATCCATCGTGAAGCGATATTCTTGAAAATAGGTGCTGAGTTGAATCCACCGTAAATACTTCGACGAGGATTTTCTACTATTACTATCATTGCAATTTGTGGATTATCAGCAGGGAAAAAACCAGCAAATGAAGCATTATAGTCACTTTTGGAATATCTTCCATTTGTTATTTTTTGTGATGTACCAGTTTTACCTGCTATTTTCATCCTTTCTATTTGGGCTCTTTTACCAGAGCCACTATCCACAACACCTACTAATAAATCAGTAACTCTAAAAGCAGTCTCTTTTGAAATAACTTGTCTTACTTTTTCTGGTTTGTTTTGTTTTATTATTTCGCCGGCTGCTGTGCTTATTTCTTTTATAATGTATGGACGCATCAGATTACCACCATTTGCCAACGCGGCATAAGCATTCACAACTTGCAGTGGTGTAGAATTTAACCCGTAGCCATGTCCTAAGTATCTTTTCGTATTCGCATGGAATTGCTTTGGTTTAGGCACATATCCCGAAACTTCCCCTGGTAGATCAACATCAGTAGGTAAACCAAAACCAAAATCTCTTATATACTTGTATAGTACTTCATTTGATAATCTATTTGCAACTTCGCCCATAATAATATTAGAAGAATTATGCATAGCTTCTCGGAAAGTAACCTTACCCATACCATGTACGTCAGCTATTCTTGCGCCACCTTGATAAACAGCCACACCATTGTGTCCATTAAGTACTTCATCTTCGGATACAATACCTTCTTCTATTCCCATAGCAGCAGTTACCATCTTGAAAGTAGAACCAGGTTCTAGTACATCAGTTATACCTCTGAGTCTCATACCTTCGTTAGAGTGTTCATCTATGTGATAAGGGTCAAACATTGGATATGAGGCTATCGCTAAGATCTCACCAGTTTGAGGACTAATAGCTATTACAGTGCCTGCTTCGGCTAGTAATCGCTCCATACCTGTACGTAATTCATACTCTACAATTCTTTGTAATTCTATGTCAATTGTTAGCTGTATACTATTGCCATGGACTGGCTCTACTACGGGCAAATCAGGAGAAGGTCGTAATCTTCGTAATCCATCACGATACATTTGCATAAATCCACTTCTACCATGCAGTACAGAGTCGTATTGCATTTCCAGACCACTAATTCCCTTATTGTCTATATTTGTGAAGCCGATAATCTGTGATCCAGTTGCTCGGTATGGGAAATTTCTTTTAGGCTCTTCTATTTTTAAGAGTCCTTTCTCACTTAGTGGTAATGTATTTGTTAGTAAATCAGGTGAAACACCTCTTTCCAACCAAACGAAAGATCCTTTAGCTCTATTGATTTTTGATTTATATTTAGAAGCAGGTTTCCCTAAGTCTCTCGAAAGTGCGTCACATAGTTTGTTTACATTTACAAGTAGAGTGGGATCTACAGCTATTGATATTGTTTTAAATGTAGTAGCGACTAGATTACCGTTCCTATCATATATGTTGCCTCTATCGGCGCGCAAATCTATTTTAGATTCATGTTGTCTTTTGGCAATCGCTGTATATTTCTCATTATCTAATATTTGAACCGAAAACAGTCTTACAACTACCAACACAAAGCCAAATAAAATAAAGCCCATCAACGACCAAAATTTCCAAAATTTGCCTTTTGGTCCTTTGTAATCTTCGTTCTCTTCCCAATATGTATTAATCTTTGACTTCATATTCCTCTATGAACAATGGCGCTTCATTTGACAGTGTCATGTTCAATTTTTCTGTTGCTATTTGTATTATTCTTTCTGGAGATTGTAATCTTTTTACTCGACTATCAGCCATTTTTCGTTTATTTTCCAAATCATCTATTTTTCGTTCGAGACTACGAATTTCACTTAGTAGTTGGGTAGTATCATTCACATTCCCTACATAGAGGACGCCTGCGGTAGCAATTATAATTAGGTATAGTACTATAACCCAACGGTTTAGATTGAGCCAACTCCTAAAGAAATTGCTGATTTGTGATTTGTTGTTCTTGATATTTATGCCGTTTTTATCCACTTATTTATGCTTCTCCCCCCGAAGAAGATATTTATAATTGCAAAATATCAAATCAATTAGAACAAAAAAAATACTTTTTATTTTTGAAATAAGAAAAAAAGTTATAACTTGCCTTTGAACGAACACACCGAGTATCCTATTTATTCAAAATAATAGACTTATTTTTCTACAAATCTCGCAGAAGTTCAATTCAAACTAAAAAATTCAACAAATGAATATTATAAATTATTTCTATACAAAGAAGTTATGAAACAACGAGACAATAGAAGACCGAAGAGAAAATTCTCTTCCGGCAGGGAAACAAATGGTTACAAGAGAACTAGCCATATAACTCCATCGCAAGCACCTCCACCAGTTCCTATTATTGATATAGATGAACTAAAAATAAAAAAAATCTCCGAGCTAAATGAAATATCAAAATCCCTAGGGATAACTGGTATTAGCGGACTCCGTAAGCAAGATCTTATCTTGAAAATAGTAGAAGAGCAACGTAGTAAACGTGAGCAATCTGCTAATGATGATGGTCTATTAGCTAGTGGCGGGGTTTTAGAGGTATTACCTGATGGATATGGATTCCTTCGTTCTCAGAGTTATAATTATCTACCTTCACCAGATGATATATACGTTTCACCATCGCAAATAAAAAGATTTGGAATGCAAACGGGTGACACTGTTACTGGTATGGTACGCCCTCCAAAAGAAGCTGAAAGATTCTACGCATTACTAAAAGTAGAAACTATAAACTTCTCGGCACCAGAAACTATACGTGATAGGATCTTATTCGATAATCTAACACCACTTTACCCAGAAGAAAAGCTAAGTTTGGAATCGATGCCAAACGATTACTCTATGAGAATTGTAGATATGCTTTCTCCTATTGGTAAAGGGCAAAGGGGTCTAATCGTAGCGCCACCTAAATCTGGTAAGACAGTTATTCTTCAGAAAATGGCTAATGCTATTGCTCGTAATCATCCAGAAGTAAAGTTAATAGTACTTCTAATCGATGAGAGACCAGAGGAAGTTACTGATATGGAACGTTCTGTAAAAGCAGAAGTAGTCGCTTCTACTTTTGATGAGCCACCAGAAAGACACGTACAAGTAGCAGAAATGGTAATCGAAAAATCGAAAAGATTAGTTGAAGCTGGACAAGATGTAGTTATACTACTTGACTCTATTACTCGTCTTGCTCGTGCATATAACACTGTAATACCTCACTCTGGTAAGATATTATCTGGTGGTGTTGATGCTAATGCATTACACAAACCGAAGAGATTCTTTGGGGCTGCACGTAATATAGAAGGTGGTGGCTCATTAACAATCATAGCAACTACACTAATCGAAACTGGCTCTAAGATGGATGATGTAATCTTCGAAGAGTTCAAAGGTACAGGTAATATGGAGCTAGTATTGGATAGAAAAATCTCTAATAGAAGAGTTTATCCAGCTATCGAAGTTAATAAATCTGGTACTAGAAAAGAAGAACTGCTAATAGACGAAGACAAACTTCGCCGTATATGGGTACTTCGTAAAGTACTTAATGATATGGAATCTGTCCAAGCCGTTGAGTTCTTGCTAGACCGACTACGCAATACAGAGAGTAACGACCAGTTCTTAAATGGTCTAAACTCCTAGTAATTGAGTAAAGTAGAAATCATACAATGGCTGTCCAAATGGGCGGCCATTTTTTTTTAAAAGTGGTCACATAGTTCTTGTCACTCAGAGGATGAGAAGCATCCGAAGAGTCTAGGTGAAGTTGCTATGAGTCCATTATTTTGAACAAGATTGCTAGATAGATAAGATTTACAAGATGATATGTTTTCAAATGAAGAAGCTAGTTATCTCTTCACAATAAACTTAACTACCTCAATCCCTTTACTTCTCTTATATAGATAAATGAAATAAGAACCAGCTGATAATTCTCTTATATCAATCCTATGTAGGTTTTCAATCTCTAACAATACAAGGTTCACCCTTGAATCATATACTTCAATTCTATCATAGTTGTGCGAATCATCAATATTAATGAAATCGGTAGCAGGGTTTGGGTATATTGGTAAATGCTCTGCTATTTTAACGCTTGTTTCTGTATCGTAATAAAAGTCAAACCCACTTGTGTCTGAAACTAATCTTAATATTCTTTTTTCTGGCAGAAAATGGTATTTACTATTCCTTGCTGAAATAGTGTAGTAAGCACCTATATATGGCTCATCTATGTCGCTTTTGTGCATTTTAGGGATTTCGTAATAGCCGTTGCTATCTGTGTATGCCCGATAATAGTCGGCATCAATTACAGCATTATAAACGCCTTCCCCGTTTAGAGTAACTCTACCACTAAAACGAAAGAATCTATCTCTTTTGGATGTCTCAAAATCAATATTCTCCCTACTTTCATCTAACTGAACTATAATCTCTGATACTTCAAAGTTATAATCGGGGTCTTCTGGTGCTATTCTGTATTTACCTGCTTCCAGATGTGGGTATTTGTAATACCCTTCCGAATCAGTCGAAGTATATACCTCGCCGTTGAAAATAGAAATACCCTCTACACCAACACCATTGTCTGTCACCCTACCACTTATAGTCAAGTTACCTTTGTAATTACCATCAAAAACAAAATAGTCACCTTCGTAGCGGTATATATAGCCTCTGTTACTCCCTATTATTGGGGTTTGACCTGCCCAATCTATTGAAGTCGATCGCATATCATCATCTTTACCAAATATTTCTGTTGGTGTTTCATATTTCCAAGTTTGTCCACCGTCGTTAGTCATAAGTACTTTACCTGCTCTCCCTGAAATAAAGCCATTATTCTCATCATAAAAGCTAATAGCTAATAAACCCCATCTCGGTTCATATTCTTTATCTAATACGTTCTTCCATGTTCTTCCTCCATCAGTCGTCTTGGCTATTATATCAACTTGCAGGTCACCTTTACCTAATCTACGACTACCAGATACATAAGAAACTGAATCCGAGACAATCTCCAAAAAATCAAAACCATCAGAATAAACTTGCCCTTCTTTTGGTAGAAACTGATGCAATTCTTCATATACGTCAGTATATATATTATAATTAACTATACTTGCCCCGGTATATTTGATAGTTCTTTCAGAATTATGACATATACATTGGACAATACTGTCTGATATGAACTCTAGGTACAGAAAATTATTATACTTGGGTATACCCCTTTCACGAGTTTCAAATGTTTCCCAACCATCAAAGGTTACGTAAATATTATAATAGTTTAATGCTATTCCTACATTTGTACCCTTCATTGCGATTTCTTCTAAATTTCTAGATCCCTCATATAACGTAATTCTTTCAAAAGTTCTTCCACTGTCTATACTCTTATGAATCTCACCTAGCCTGAAATAATACAAGTAAAAATGAGAAGGAGAGGGTGATACACCACCCCAAGTATTGTTTACATAAGGTGGGTCATATACATCTGCATCTCTTATATAACGTAAATCCCATGATACACCTTTGTCAGAACTTGTAAGGATTTTTGTTAATGTTGTACCCGCTGTTATTATAAAACAATTATTACTGTCACTACAATCTAAAGTTCTAACATATCCATCACTTGGTTGCCCCATAAGTTTCCAATCTGTCTCAAATGAGTACAGATTGGAACTTATAAGTAAGAATAATATTAAGAATATTCGAGTCATTTAGAGATTCATTTTTTGTATTATACTACCAAATTTAGCTTAATTCTATCAATTACGCAAATTAAATAATTATTGTTCAGAATTGTTGAGGTGTATTGGGCGTGATGAGTGTAGAAGAAGTAAAGAGTCCAAATGAACTGCAGAAGAGTTCAAATTTAAAGATTATACATGTACTTTCAGTCAGTTAAACCGATGGTAAGAATTCATATAGACAACTAAGTCATCATCAAAATATATACTGGAAGAATCCACGGAATACTGAGAAGTCAATCAATGCCGTTATCACTAATCCTGCTATAGCACCCCATAGATGGGCATTGTGGTTTATATTATCTTGTGATTTCTTATCGGCATACCAGCAATATACTAAATACAATATAGCAAATATTGGTGCTGGAATAGGGATAGGGAAGAACATAATATAGAGACTCATCTCAGGATCATATAGTATATAACTGAATAACAGTCCGGATATAGCCCCAGAAGCACCTAATGCTGCATATCTTGGGTTATTTTTATTTTTGAGATAAGTGGGAATATCTGCTAATACCATAGACCCAATATAGATAATCAGAAATTGGAGTCCGCCTACGTAGCTCTCGTAGTTGAAAGCAAAGAAATAGAAGGTCATCATATTAAATCCTAAATGGAATATATTTACATGAAAAAGCATAAATGTAACCATTCTATATGCTTGAGTTAAAAAATAAGGAGATATTATAAC
>JAGXGG010000056.1 GCA_024636855.1 Ignavibacteriota bacterium
ATTCTTGATAAAAAGCCGCAAGTTTCTGGTGGGGAAATATTGGAAACTAAGGCAAAGCTTGGGTTTATTTCATTAGATAGCAGCAAAATAAATACTATGGGGGTATCCCAAGAAAACGGGAACATAGTATATCGTACACAGCAGCAAAAAGAGGAAATAATGCCGACTAGTAATGTGCCACTCTATGGTGAGCATAATCTATATAATACATTCGCGACAGTAATAGCAGCGAAGTACCTACAAATAAGAAACGAAGACATCAGAGATGCAGTAGCTTCTTTCAAAGGTGTGCAGCACCGATTGGAAGTAGTGCGTGATTTGCACGGTGTCCGTTTTATCAATGATTCTAAAGCAACGAATGTGAACTCATCTTGGTATGCATTGAATTCTTTCGAAGATAATATAATTTGGTTAGCAGGTGGTTTGCTCTCTGCTAATGACTATAGTGTATTGAGTGAATTAGTAGAAAATAAAGTTAAGTACTTGATTTGCTTCGGGGAAGAAAAGAACAGATTGTTCGACAAATTCTCTGGCAAAGTAAAATGCTTTTTGGCAAACAATCTGATAGAAGCAACTCAGGAAGCAGCAGTAGCAGCCAAATATGGCGATACGGTTTTGCTTTCTCCAGCTTGCAAGAGTTTCGATGAATTCGTGAATTTCGAACATCGTGGCGATGTATTCAAACAAGTAGTAAATAGCTTTGTATAGTGGAAACAACAACTCAGAAAAATAGAATAGATTGGTACCTATTCATTTCGATTATAGCCCTGATGCTATTCAGTTTGGCTGTGGTTTATACTGCGTCATCTACAATTTCTGAGTTAAAAACTGGTTCAACTGAAACACTTTTCTTAAGCCATCTAGGTAAAATAGCTATTGGAATAGTAGCTATGATAATAGCATCTGGTATTGATTACAACAAATATAAACGCTTTACTAAACCAGCTCTCTTCTTTGGGATATTACTCCTCGTCTTCGTGTTGGTCGGTGGTTCATCCGCCAAAGGTGCATCGAGATGGATAAGTATAGGTGGTATAAGTATCCAACCCTCCGAATTTGCAAAATTTGCAATGATCTTCCACTTCGCAGCTATGCTCGAGAAAAAGCAAGAAGTAATAAAAGACTTCGAAAGTGGGTTCGTACCATTTATAGTATGGACGCTCGTTATCTGTATTCTAATAGCCCTGCAGCCTAACTTCTCTACTATGTTGGTAATCTTTATGATATCATTTGCGATGATGTTCATCGGGAATGTCAACCTACTCTATCTAATATATACTGGTGTAATAGGTATAGTATTAGCTGGAGTTTATGCTGTCTCTGCACCATACAGAATGGCGCGTATCCAAGCATATTTGGGTGGCGACGAAGCTGGCGGAGAAGCAGTATCATACCAATTAAAACAAGCACTAATAGCCATCGGAAACGGTGGAGTATCTGGAGTAGGAGTGGGGCAATCTCGCCAAAGCCACATGTTCTTGCCAGAGTCTTACGGTGACTTCATCTTCTCTATAATAGGTGAAGAATTCGGGTTCATCGGACTATTCTTCGTAATTGCAATATTCGGATTTATCTTCTACCGAGGGATGCTAATAGCAAGAAAAGCACCAAATGCTTTCGGATATTTCTTATCAGTCGGAATAGTAGTTACGTTCTCAATCTACGTATTCGTAAATGCCGGTGTAAACACGGGGTTACTTCCTACAACTGGGCTACCACTTCCGTTCATATCATTCGGTGGTACAGCCATCATCATCTACTCTATCGCTATCGGTGTGCTGCTCAATATCTCCAAACAAGCCGGAGTATATACGCATGAAAAGTCGTTTCTGGATTAAAAGTTTCACAAAGGGAAACTTCTCGATTTGGACCAGGGTTGTATGATGTTGAGCTAAGATGTATTCAGTTCGTAGCCCTTTCTACTACGTCACTCAGAGTGGAATGAAATGAAGCGCTTGTGCTGAGCGTCGTCGATGTAAAGAGTCTATGAATAAAAAATCTCAATTAAAGTCACAGATTTGATTATTAACAACAACTTTTTTTAGCTTGAATAGATGGACAATCTACAGAGCCATAAGAACAATAAACGCAACAATCTCCATCATTTGGTTTCAGAACGGTTTTACAATTCTCACATTCGTAAAAGAATTGACATGCTTCCGTCGGGATTTCTTCCATTTTTTTATATCCACATTTAGGACAAGTTATTTCAGATTTCAATTGTATTTTCATTTATTTCTCTTTTTTTCGGTTACTTTATAGCCAGTTGAGTTTATAGTTGTCTCTATTTCATTTTCATTGATTTTAGTTTTGTCAAACTCAACTATAGCAGTTCCCTTTTTATATTTTATACTAGAAGTTGCTACACCTTCTAATTTTCCTACCTCGTTACTAATATGAGACGCACATGCCTCACAGCTCATTCCCTTAATCTTAAATTCTACTTTTTGCAAATTGGCACTATTAATAACAACAATTTCTTTTTTTACTTCTTTAGGGTAAAATGAATTAGCATAATATGGGAACGCCATCATCACAATTGCAAATGCTGTTATGATTCCTAAAAACTTTTTAGTTTGCATAAACGGTTGTTTGTGATCATCTTCACATTCACAAGAAATTTCATTGGCAGTTCGTGGTTTTAATTTTTGATACCAAGCAAAGCCTAATAACAAAACTGTAAGGCTTAGTAAATAAGGTCGTAATGGTTCCAACCACGAAAATGATGATGCGGCACCAGATGCACCTGCGACCAGTGCTACTACTGGCGTTATACAGCATAATGAGGCTGTAATTGCAGACAATAAACTAACCGAGGCTAGTTTCCCAGATTTTGATTTTTCTTTCATACTTTCTCCTTTATAGAATTATTAATAATATGCCTGAAAAATGGTCGTAGTATTGACAATTGTTCTTCTTTTAGTGAGTAGAATATAGTTTGCCCTTCCCTTCTACCTTCAACAACATTTCCATCTTTTAGCTTTCTTAAATGTTGAGAAATAGCAGGAATGCTCATTCCTAGAATATCCGATAGATCACAAGGACAAAGTTCATTTTCTTCTTCCAAAAGAAATAAAATTTTTAGTCGCACTTCATTCCCGGCAAGTGCTAGTAAATTACTCAACATCCCAAAAGATTTTTCGTTGGATTGAATTATTTCTCTACAATTATCTATCTGAACTTTATCAGCATAAACCCTTATACACGATTGATTATTTTTCATGCTATTTCTGTTTTCTATTAAGTAACATAACAAATATATAATATGTTTCTTATTTAAGCAAATACTTAAATATGCTTTAATAAATGTGTTCTGTATTTTGAGCCTTGAATGAAATAGAGCGAAGAGTCTAGGATAATCAAATTGCTTATGATTGAGTCTATATAGAATGGTACCAACTCTATTAGACTTGAATTTCATCTGGATTCTTTATTCCTCCAAGCTAAGAGTCGAGTGTTTATACGGATTTGATGAATTTGAGATGTATCCAATACGTCTCTACAATCCGTGGAATCAGATAATACGAATAATCCGTGATTCAGATTAAGAGGGATTTACTCTGCCTTTGGATTTGCAAGCATATTACTTCCCTTTTTTATAAAGACATTTGTAAATTGGGTAGTGGGGGTTTTTGAACTTTATGTTAGAAAACCACCCTAAATCCCTCCTTCACGCCTTAGGCGTGATTCACCCCTCTTTCAAAGAGTGGAGCATTAAGGATAAACTTTTCAAAAGATTCCGAGAATTCTACGCAGTTCTAATCCACTTGATCAAATCAGAGAACTTAGGTTTTTTACCAGTCATCAATATACCGATGCGGTATATCTTAGCGGATACCCATACAGCGAAGAAGAAGAATCCAATCAACGCGGCTATAGATGCAGCTATTTCAATAATAGGTACGTTAGTAGCGGCTATTCGGACTATCATAATCAACGGTGATGTTAATGGTACAATAGACAGAACTACAGCAAGTGTACTATCTGGGTTGTTCATTATCTGTGGTGTTATCATAATCGCTAATATAATCGGAAGCGTAATCGGCAGCTGTAATTGAGCGGCATCTTGCTCATTATCAACAGCAGCTCCAACACCAGCGAAGAACGTAGCATAAGTGAAATAACCCAATATAAAGTAGAATAGGAAACCTATAATAAGAGTGAAATCCACACCTGGGATTGACATTCCTTGAGTTTGACTTGCCATTCCACCGCCTTGTGCTTCTGCCATATCAGTCATTGTTTTCAGACTCTCTGGGTCACCGAAGATGAGTGGGCCTAATATCGTAAGTAAACCGAAGCCGAGTAGAAGCCAGAATATAATCTGGGTGAGCCCGACTAGGCCTATACCTATTACCTTACCCATCATTATTTCGAATGGTCTAGCTGAAGAAGCAAGTACTTCTATTATTCTGTTTGATTTTTCCTCTATTACTCCACGGCTAACGAAACTACCGTATATAAATACAAGAAAATACATAGCGAAGCCAAGTCCGTAACCAACATAAGCCATTGCTTTTGTGTCATCTTTTTCGGTTTCGCCAGTTTCTGTGATTTTGTTAGTTTCTACTGTTACTTCTTGACGGATTAGATCTATGACACTAGCGTCAGTGCCTAATCTTTCTAATCTTTTTACTCTAACTATGCTAGTTAGGTTATCTTCTAGTGAGGATATTAGTCCTAGACCACCACCACCGCCGGTATAAACAGAGACATTACCTTTATCCAATATATCTTCTGGTATTATTACATATCCATCTATATTCTCTTCTTGTAGTTCTTTTTTCAAAGCATCTACATTTTTATCAGCTTTGTAATATAAAGAACTATCTTTTTTGATAAGCTCTGTATATATAGTTCCTTCATTGTCAACTATTGCCAATTTCTTAGAAGTATCTCCGAAGTTCATTGAGATATAAACTATTATTCCCAATAGAGCTACTAATCCAAGAGGCCCTAGTATAGTGCCAATTAGGAATCCTTTTGTCTTAACTTTTGAAAGATATTCGTGTGCTATTATCGTTTTTATTTTTGTATACTTACCCAATTTCCACCTCGTTTCCTTTTACTGATTGAATAAATATCTCGTGGAAAGATGGTTCTACAAGTTCGAATTTATAAACCTCTAATTTCTGGTTCAATTCATTAAAAAATGATTTCGAATCAAAAGAACTATCTATTATTTTAAGTTCAATTCTATGAGCAGTTTGATTAACCACTTTTAACATTGGATTATCTAATATAAAATTAGCATCTCCCTCGAATTCAAGTAGGATTGTATCTCGCCCAAAACTCTTCTTAATCTCTCTTACATTACCCTGTAAAATTGCTTTTCCCTTATTAATCAAGCATATATCATCACACATTTGCTCTACTTGCTCCATAACGTGAGTAGAAAGTATGATTGTCTTTCCTTGAGCTTTTAGCTCAAGTATTACTTCTTTTAGTAATTCAGCGTTGATTGGATCAAAGCCAGAAAATGGCTCATCTAATATTAGTAGTTTGGGTTCGTGGAGTAATGTACTTATGAATTGTACTTTTTGTGCCATACCTTTAGAAAGGTCTTGAATCTTTTTATTAGCCCAGCTAGCAGCATCAAATCTAATCAACCACTGTTCCGCTCGTTTCTTTGCAACGGATTTTTCAACTCCTTTTAGTTGAGCAAAATAGATTAATTGGTCTATTACTTTTTGCTTTTTATAAAGTCCACGTTCCTCTGGTAGATAGGCAACTTGATTTTGTGTGTCTTCGCTGACAGGATTTCCAAATATAGTTATTGTACCAGCATCGGGCATATATATATTATTTATCATACGAATAAGAGTAGTTTTACCAGCACCGTTGGGCCCAAGTAATCCGAATATAGTACCACTCTCTACTTTTAAGGAAATATCGTTGTTTGCAAAGTAATCGCCAAATTGCTTTTTTACATTTTTGACTTCTATTACAGGTACATTATATTGATTTTGCATATTTATTTAGGAAAGCTCTTTCTTCTTCTTGCAAAGATTCGTAGCCACTCTCATTTATGTGTTCAAGAATATCATTCAGTATTTCTTCGTTTGACTCTGGGTCTTCTTCCGAGAAAATATAGTTATTTTTCTTCTTTACAGTTATTGATTGTTCACTTTTCACATAAGTGTCTATTAAAGCAGGAGAAGGCTCTAAGTCACGAAATTCTCTAATCCCAAAACTTGGGGATTCGTGCAAGTGGCTTAGGTCAACTTTTTCTTCTTTTAACATAAAGTAGCCAATAAGACCGGTGATGATACCTATACCAAGTATAGCGGGAGATTGTTCTATCAGATTTTTATTGAAATGTACGTTGCCATTCTCTACCAGATATAGCATAGCCCATCCAGCCAATAAAAAGAGTGGGAAAGCCATACGAGTTAGTCTAACAGTCTTGAAATATCTAATGTCATTCATTCTGTTTACTAATACATACATAGTTATAATATATGCTGATATTGCCTCTATACCCATAACAGTAGTTTGGGGGGAGTTCATATTTAGCATAAAGAGTATAAGCCCTATGGCGAAAGTATGCAGTATAATAGAGAAATCAAGTACACCTCTATTAAGTTGGTTTCTCAACTTAGGTGCAAAAAAGAAAAAAGCAAAAAATCCGAGAAATGCATTCGCATAGCTAATATAAGCTAGAGGGAATGAAGCAAACCTCCATAACTGGAAATTTTCTTTCATTTGAATCGAATCTATAATAAGATATGATGCTATAACATCACCAGTAAATCCATCTATCAAAAAGATGAGAACTGAGACTAATGCTATTAATCTATATACACTTATTTCTTTTAATAATTTCACTTAAGAGAGTCTATTAGTTGATCTATTTTATTTATGTCAAGGTTTTCGTGGAAATCTTCGTTGATAGCCATCATCGGAGCACCACTACAAGCACCCATACATTCTGCTTCTTCTAACGAAAAATTACCATCAGAAGTTGCTTCATTATTCTTTAAATCTAATTTTTGTGAAATCATTTGATAGATTTTATCACCTTGTCTTAGCATACACGATACATTTGTACATACTTGCAAATGATATTTACCACGAGGCTTTTGTGAAAACATAGTATAAAACGTTACTACACCGTAAATATGAGAATATGTCTGATCCAATAGTTCAGCAATATATTCCATCATAGGTTTTGGTACGTGTCTGAATTTACGTTGTGCCATCCACAATACAGGGATTACAGCTGCTCTTTTATCAGGGTATTTTGATATATATTTTTCAACTTCTTTTAGCTCTTCTTCGTTGAATTTGAATTCTTTCGTTTCCATTTTTCCTCTAATTAGAAATTAAGTCTTACAAAAATATTAAATTTCTGAAAGAATTACAGATTTTTATTTTTACTAAATCTATTAATAAATAATTTAAGAGCAAGCCAATGTTTAACTGCTATCATAAGCTTATGGATAACAGAGACTTTTATTTTCTTTTTGAACACGTTATAATTGTTCAACTCTATTTTTTCGAGTAATCTATAGTATATTTCATCCATCACCTGAGCAGGGAACATATTGTTCTTATCCTCAGATTTCAATGCTGCTCTTGCTTCGTGATAATACTTTTTGGCTCTACTAACTTGGAATTCCATTAGGTTTATGAAATTATCATTATAAACTTCATTAATCAGATCTTCCTCTGTATAACCAAACCTATCCATATCTTCTTTTGGTAAGTAGATATAGCCATTATCCTTATCGTGTTTTACATCTCGGAGTATATTGGTTAATTGTAATGCATAACCTAGATTTACAGCATATTGTTTAGTTTCTTCGTATTTATATCCGAATATCTCAATACTCATCAGTCCTACTACACCTGCTACTGAATAGCAATAGTCTTTCAGCTCAGTAAATGTTGAGTATCTATTCTGGAATAAATCTCTTCTACAGCCATCTATAAGAGTAACGAAATACTGTTTCGGTATGTGAAATTTATCGAATAAATCGTTGAGTGGAGCAATAAGGATATTTTTTCTTTCCTTATTGTAGATTTTTTCAATCTCTTTTTCCCACCAATCGAGACGCTTCAGCTTTTTATTCTTTGCTTCTAATGATGTACTTGGAGTGCTATCTACTATATCATCTATATAACTACAAAAAGCATACAGCGAATTGATAGCGGCCTTTTCGGCACTAGGCAATAATGAGAATGAGTAGAGAAAATTAGACTTAACTTCAGTTTCTGGTTTTTCATTTTCATATTGAGCTAAGCTCTGTTTTGTTACGCTTTCCATCATATAGTAAGTGCATTTTTTAATATTATAAAAGCATCTGATTTATTTAGTTTAGGTCTTTTAGAAACTATTTCTGTTTTCATACTTTTACACTTCTCTAAAATACGTATTCCGGAGCTAATTATTAATCTTAACTCCATTTTTAGACGTTTATTTTTAACAAGATAGACTAATCTTTTTCCATTTTCAAATAATTTTTCTGTTTCTTGGTATAATTGATCTAGGCAAACTTGTAATCTTAATGGATTTGCAGTCAAATCATTATAGTCTAATCCGAATCTATGAATTAGATCCAACGGAATGTAATATCTATCATTCTCTTTATCTTTACTTATATCTTGCCAGAAATTGACCAATTGTAGTGCGGTACATACATCATCTGATAATCTTACATTCTCATGAGTCGCTTCACCAAATAATTTGAGCAGCATCTCCCCTACCGGATTTGCTGAATAGGAACAGTAAGTATACAATTCATCCCAATCTTTGGGTTGTTCGAACCGGATATCCATTTTAAAAGCTACTATTAATCGCTTCAAATCGATGATTTTAACTCTTGTGTCCATACAAGTATTGAGTACAGCTCGGAGTATAGGTGTTAAGACATCTTCAAGCTGTGAGTCAAGACTCGTTTCTAGGGTCTGTAATAGCTCATATCTATCATCTGGAGATGTAGACAGGTTCTCGTCTGCTATATCATCAGCTAAGCGTGAGAAGGCGTATATAGAGTAAAAATGATGTCTGATAGATTTGGGTATAAGTATAGAACCAACTGGAAAGTTCTCATAATGACTTTTTGCTAATCTTTCACAAAACAGGTATCCTTCCTCGGTAGATGTAGTATTAAATTTATCTGAGGTTGGATTGGAAAGTTCTGTTAGTTGGTCAAAATTATATTTCATAAAAAAAATGGCTCAGTTTTAAAACTGAGCCATGAATTAAGTTTTAGTAACTCTTATATTGTTTATATCGGAAATCTTCTATTTCCGCATCTTTCTTCACTTGGTTCAGCCATAAGTAAAAAGCTTCTCTAGAATACTTAGCTTTTAGCTGCTCAGTGAAGGCAGGCAATGCACTCTTGATTTGCTCTTTGCTTGGTTGATTTCTATTAGTTACTTGTACTATATATACTGAGTTTTGACCCATAATTGGCTCAGCTATAGTATTCAAAGGAGCTTTAGAAACAGCATTTGTAAAGTAATAGTCTCTACCACCACCCGGTATAGTACCGTTGTTTGCTACTGCTGTTGCATTCTTCACGTTAATAGTAGGATTAGCTGCAGCTGCTGCTGCCAAATCGCCACTTCCTTTGATATTATTATATATTTCTTTTGCATTTTTCATTTGTACTTCTAGAGCTTTCTTATTTCTAACTCTAGCTCTTACATCTTCAGTTACAGCTTCGAAAGGAGCTATACCTTTTTTCTGTACATCAGTTACTACCGCTACTATATAACCATAATTATCTAGTTCTAGTGGCTCTAGTACATCGTCTTTTTCAGCATTGAAAGTAATATCTGTTAAGTATTGACTAGTCAAAGTTGGAGTAGTCTTAGTTATAGGTCCAGTTTCTTGAACCACAATACCTAATTTAGAAGCTAATGAATCTATGTTCTCACCTTCTAATAATTTATTTTTGAAAGATACCGCATCTCTTTTTATTTGATTTGTTGTTATCCCAGAAGTTCTAGGAGTCAACTTGATATAAGAGTATTTGTATTCTTCTGATTTAGAATCATCTACTTTTATAATATGATAACCGAAAGAAGTCTCAACTGGACCAACTACATCACCAACTTTAGCACCAAATGCAGCAGCTTCAAACTCAGGAACCATCTGGCCTTTGCCGAAGAATCCTAAATCACCACCATTAGCAGCACTACCTGGATCTTTTGAATACTTTGTAGCTAACTCAGAAAAGCTTTTACCAGATTTAGCTTCTTTTAGTATTCTATTTGCTTCAGCTTTAGCACTATCTTTATTATTATCGAAATTGATAAGTATGTGGCTTGCCTTTACTACTTTGTTAGTTCCATTTCTTACGTCATCTATTCTAATGAAATAAGTACCGTCTGCTGATCTAATAGGACCTTTGATTTCGCCTTTTTTCATATTCATAACGAACTGAGCTAATCTAGGCTCTATGTCATTCACAATAGTGTACTCAACACTAGTACCATTGAAATCTCTTAATTTTTCAGAGAAAACACTGTCTTTAATAGTCGAATCTTTAGCAGTATTCAATAAGCTACTCAATAAATTTTGCTTTTTCACTACAGAAGCTGAATCTTGTGAAGATGGCTCTATTCTGAAAGAAGCATATTTCAACTTTCTAGTTGCATCTTGTTTGAATTTTGCTTTATTTTTTTCATAGTAAGCTTTTAACTCTTCATCAGTTATATTAATCTGATCATCAGATATAGACGCAGCTGGTAGTTGGATGAATGATACATCCGACGTTGTATTCTCATCTATATATGTTTGACGAGCAAAAGTCTTAGATACTATTCCCGTAGAAGTAGTAACCGCTTTAGTCAATAATTGTTGTTGCTTTTGATCTTTTAGGTAAGCAGTAATCATATTGATTTCGTCTCTGAATTGCTTCAAAGCTTTTTGCTTCTCAGTTGGATCCATATCCGGAGCTCTTTGAGTATAGAAAGTTTGAGGGTCAGTCAATAGCTCAACGTAAGTTTGGCTTTGGAAATTGCCAGCAGAATCAGTGAATCTTTGCTTCATGAAATCTGGAGGATTGTTCAATAACTCATAAGCTACAACTTCGTCAGTAACGAAAGCTCCAACTTTTTTAGAGTATTGCTCTACCAATTGACCATCGATCATAGTAGTCCACATCTGAGTTCTGATTTGTTTATCATCAACGGGAGCATCAGGATTTTGCTGTCTTCTATTCTCAAGTTCTTGAGTTACATTTTTCTCGTAATCAATATATTTGACCTCTTCACCATTAACAGTAGCTATAGTCATCGTTTGTGGATTGTTAGTAGCAGAAGTCAAACCTCCTATATCGGCATCAGCCAATGCCATAAACAATATAAATACGACAGCAAATGCCGTCAAAATCCAAGGTGAGAGCGTTCTTATTCGTTCGAAAGTACCCATTGTATAATAATCCTAAATATTAATTTTCATATTCTAATTAAGTGCAAGTAACAAAAATAAGCACCTTAGACAAAATTTCCAATTCTATTTGCAAGATTGTTGATATGTCAGTAGTTTAGTGTAATTAAAATCACTAAATAAAAATAGATAGAAAATGATAAAAATAGGTAAATTTCAGATAGATGTTGTCGATACTGGCGGATTAGCTTTGGACGGTGGGGCTATGTTTGGAGTAGTGCCCAAAGCACTATGGCAAAAGGCATACAGTGTAAGTGATGAAGCTAACAGAATACCAATGGCTGCTCGACCACTATTAGTTAGATGGGATGATAAGATAATGCTAATAGATTCGGGAAGTGGTGATAAACTCGGCGAGAAGTTTGAAAAAATATATAATATAGAACATGACAAAACTGCAATTAGTGTAGGTTTATCTAGATATAATCTATCTCCTGATGATATTACGGACTTCGTTTATACTCATCTCCACTTTGACCATGCAGGAGGCTCTACTATTATGGATAATGGAGAAGCTGTTCCTGTCTTCAATAAAGCAAAGCATTATGTACAGAAATCTCAGTACGATTGGGCAATGAATCCTACTATGAAAGATAGAGCTTCATTTATGAAAGAGAATTGGGAGCCAGTAAGAGCTTCTGGGTCTTTAGAAATGCTAGATGGTGTAGGTGAGATATACAAAGGAATAGAAGTAATGCCGGTTGATGGTCATACTAAAGGAATGCAAATGGTGAAAATCAGTGATGGAGGCGAAACATTGCTATTCGGTGCTGATTTGACTCCGACATCTGCACATATCAGTTATCCATTTATAATGGGATATGATAATTTCCCTCTGACTACATTAGCTGAAAAAGAAAAATACTTCCCTATCGCTTACGAAGATAAATGGAAGATTGTATTCGAACATGATGCTTTTAGTCAAGCAGGAAAGTTCGGAATGAATGAAAAAGGGATATTTGTGGAAGAGAAATTTGATATTAGTGAATTATAATAGAATAATTTTTAAAGAATTTACATAAAAAGGTTTGTTGTTATAAAATAATCTATTAAATTTGTAGTTCTAGTAAAATCAGGTTAATAAAAATGGCAAAGAAGCAAACATTCGACAGTAAGAACAAAAAAGATGACAGAACATCTGTCAAAGTTCTTAAATGGTATCAAGATGAAACTCGTGGTACACTTAGATTATTGACAAGATTTGTAAAGGTTAATGACCTAAACGAATTGCAAAACATAGAAATAAACAAATAGGTTAGTTATGAAAAAGGGAATACACCCTGATTATCACGTTATAGAAGTTGTGATGACAGATGGTACAACTTACAAAACTAGATCTTGCTACAAAGGCGATAAGATGGTATTAGAGATTGATTCTAAATCTCACCCGTTTTATACTGGTAAGCAAGTACTAGTAGATACTACTGGTAGAGTAGATAGATTTCAAAAACGTTTTGAGAAATCAAAACAACTACAAGAATCAAGAGGTAAATAATGTCAGCTATACACCCAATGCAAACTGGAGCTGCTGCTCGTACTAAAAACAAGAATAAACCTAATCCACTAGGCAAGCAAAAAGTTATTGACTATATGGATATCAAATTTTTAGGAAGATTCACTAATGATCAAGGTAGAATCCTACCTCGTCGTATCACTGGTGTTTCTGCTTACCAACAACGCAGAATAGCTTTGGCTATCAAATATGCTAGACACCTAGCTTTGATGCCTTTCGTAGCTCAAGATATTTCTTAATATCAACTGCTTATAAGATTTTAAAAAGAGCTATCCAATTTGGGTAGCTTTTTTTTTGACAATCATTTCTTTCGTAAATCGAATATCTGGAATTGCCACCCATGAGTATCTTCAACTATTATAGGTGTAATATCTATAGTATCAGCTGAAGTAATCATATACCTGTGGTTTTTAGTCGGTTCTTCAACAAAGTAGCCCTCATCTATTTTTTTTGCATTGTTAGCTATATAAAAATCAACCTTATATTTTTCTAAAATATCTAGAAGTTTAGGAGTAGTTTTCAAAACCGAAATATACTTTTTATCCATTACTAATCCTTCAAGATGAACCACAGGGCTCTCAATAAGATAAGAGACAAGACCCGCCTTATCCCCCATCGCATAAATACCTGGATTCTCTTTTTCAAATTCGGCTACTTTTATAGCATTTTCATATAGTAGTGTTTTCGATATATCATTGCTTCTCTTAATGAAATTGAAGAAGAATAATATAATTAAGATTGCTGATAAGGGTAAGAACTTTCTTAGATATTTAATGAAGAAATCAGTTTGTACTATTAGTATGAAGAAAATAATAATAGAAGGATAGAAAATATAGTAGTACCAAGACCAAAACCACCAACCACTAAAGATTACATTGTAAAGACTGAATAGAAACGGAAAAGTATTAATTAGAATGAATAATAATCTAAACTCTTGCTTAGAATATCTGATTAGCAATATATAATTTACGACGAAAAAAATAAAAGGCACTAATCCGTATATAATTCTATCACGTTGAAGGATAAATATTGTATTAACAGCGTTATATATTGGGAGATAAGAGGTTTTTAATTGCTTTGCTAAACCAGAAATTGGTAGTAGAGTATCAAAAAAGATTATATTCGAGAGTATATAAGCAAAAGAAAGTCCAAAAGGTATATAGAATTTATAATCTAGTACTATACTTCTCTTTTTAACTACAAAATAGATAAATATAAGAAAAAGCAATATCACAGAGTCTAATCTGGATAAAAAGATAATATTGAATAGCAAACCTATAGCTAATGAATCATCTTTTTCTGTAATTAAATAATAGATTAAGATAGTAATTAATGGAAATAACAAAACAATTTCCATACCTTGAGCGAAGTAGATTAAAAACAAGGATGTTGTTATGATAGATAGATAGTTCGATATTTGTACACTGTTTGAATAGTAATAGTATATTTTATTAGTATATAAGAACGAAACCAATAACGATATGAAAGTAATGATAGTAACCATTAACATCAAATAGTACGGGTTTTTACTAGGTATTTGAAGTATGGTGATAATTATAAACCATAACGGATGATAACCATTGGTTGGGGTTTGTAAGTCAACTGAGGGAAATCCATAGAGTATAAAGTTTTTGGAGGTTTCCAGATAATAGAAGAAATCATCTTCAAAGAAAGCCAATATTTCAAGATCAGCGTGATGTAAGAAAAATTTGGCGAATAAAAACGCAATTGCCACAACGAAATACAGGATAACTAATAGTCTATTCATATAATATATATCGAATGAAAAAAGTAATCTACTAATATAATAAAATAAAATATTTAAGTTGAACCAAATAATATAATTTCATTATAGTTCTATTTCCAATTACTAGATCTGTTATATTCTAACCAGTTTTGACTATTATTTCTTTTTCAAATCAAATATTTGAAATTTCCAGCCTTTATTATCTTCTATAATAAAGGGGACTATATCTAAAGTATCAGTTGAGGTAATTTGATATTCATGAATTCTATAAGGTTCTTCAACTAAATATCCTGATTCAATTTTCTTTGCATTATTTGCGATATAGTAATCAACATTATACTTTTTGAGTAAATCCATCAATTTAGGAGTAGATTGCAATTCTGACACAAATTTCTTATCCATTACTAAACCCTCAAGATGAACAACTGGACTATCGATAAGATATGAAATTAACCCAGCTCTATCACCCATGGCATAAATTCCTTGATGTTGCTTTTCAAACTCTACTACTTCTAATGCATTTTCATAGAACAATGTTTTTGAGATTTCTATATTTCTACTAATGTGAAAATAAAAAAGAATAATTAAAATAGTTGAAAAAGGTAAAAGCTTCTTTATAACATTTATAATTGACTCATATTGCAAAATTAATATGAAGAAAACCAAAATAGAAGGGAAGAATATATAATAATACCATGACCAATAATACCAACCACTAAAAATAGAATTGTAAAAACTAAAAATAAAAGGAAATGTATTAATTAAGAGAAATAATATTTTAAACTTTCGATTAGGGACTCTATATACCAAAATAAAATTCACTATAAAGAAGATAAAAGGAATAAAACCATATATTATTCTGTCTCTTTGAAAATAGAATATAGTTTGTATAGTACTATAAACCGGAGTGTATGAAGTTTTAAGTTGCTTAGCTAATCCAGATACTGGTAATAAAGAATCAAAGATTATAATATTTGAAATTAAATAAATCAATGAAATAATAAATGGAAAATAGAAATATTTATTCTTAAGAATCTGATGCTTATAAATTGCAAAGGATACAAATACTAAGAAAAGTAAAAAAATAGTATCCAATCTGGCTAAAAATAGAATATTGAATAATAAACCATATTTAAGAGCACTATTTTCATTTGATATTAGATAAAAGATTAATATTGCTATTAATGGGAAAACTAATATAATTTCCATTCCTTGGTCATAATATATTAGAAATAGTGAAGTACATATAATTGAAAAATAATTTGATATTTTTTTATTATTTGAAAAATAAAAGAAAATTCTTTGAGAGTATAAAAAGGTAATAAATAATGAAATAAATGAAAATGTAGTAACAACTAGTGAAATATAATAAGGGTTTCTACTTGGGATTTGTATAAATGTAATTATTAGGAACCATAATGGATGATAGCCATTAGTAGGAGTTTTCAAATCAATAGAAGGAAAACCAAATAAAAGGAAATTTTTTGCAGTTTCAAGGTAGTAAAAGAAATCATCTTCATAAAAGGCTAACAATTGTATATTATCGTATAATACAAATTTTGTATATAGAAATACTATAGCAGCAATAAAATAAAATATGACTAATAATCTATTGATATAATAACCGTTATTAAAAATATTATCAATACAATATAAATAAAAAAAGCTCATTTGAACTAAATCAAATGAGCTTCTTTACGAATAACTTGGCGGCGACCTACTCTGCCATAGCGTTACCACTACAGTACCATCGGCGCTAATGGGCTTAACTGCTCTGTTCGGAATGGGAAGAGGTGTACCCCCAGTGCTAAAACCACCAAGAATTTAAATTTTTGAGTGTTGAAAGTAATCAATTATGTAATAATACTATCATTAACATGTTGTAATGAAGTTAGCGTCAAAATAATGACTAAAAACTTAATATATTATGTTACGGTAAGCCCTCGAACAATTAGTACTTCTTAGCTAAACATGTTACCACGCTTACACTTAAAGCCTATCAACCTAGTCATCTTCTAGGGTTCTTACTCCCGAAGGATGAGATATATAATCTTGGAGTAGGTTTCGTGCTTGAGATGCTTTCAGCACTTATCCTTTCTAGACATA
>JAGXGG010000057.1 GCA_024636855.1 Ignavibacteriota bacterium
ACTAAATACTAATCCCTAATCCATTTGAGCCGTAGTCCGGCTGTCTTATCTTCGAGAGGTTCTAGCGTTAATGTATCTCCAATAAACCCGAACTTTCTGTTAACTATTTTGCCCCATTCACCTGGGTTAGAGTGTGATATTCGCCTATGAGTTACTATACTGTCTTCATAGTTTATCTTGTACTTCGCGAAATATACATAAGAATTGGTAAGATGCTTCAACGCTTCCAATGGGATAGTATCATCGAAATCTGGAAAGCGAAGGTCGGTCTTTTCATAGTCCTTAGTCATAAGGTGCAATGACATATTCTCATCATCATCATACAGAATATATCCCTGCATTCCGCCATTCCAAACTTCCCATTCATTAGTTTGCTCATTGTAATTATCCATTACAACTAATGACCAAAGTCCTGTGAGTCTGTTTTCATTTTCACAGCTAGAAAGTAAGAATGTTAGAAATAGTATAATTATAATTTTTGTATTCATTTATCCCTTAATCGTCATAGTTTCTGATCAATTCTACAAAGATAAGGAAAGTATCTTCAACTCAAATTTCAAAGATTCAGAATACATAGCAAAAACTTTTATAAAGATTTTATTTGTACCGACCGTTCTGTTTGCTTATATTTGTATTATGAATATAAAGCATGACAAAGAAAAAGTTATTAGTACAGGGCTAAACTTAATTTGTTCTAAAGGATATAACAACTTGGGAATAGATGAAATTTGCAAGACTACTGGAATGACCAAAGGTGCTTTCTATAATGCATTTAAAAGTAAGGAGCAATTTTTATTGGTCGCAATCAATGCTTATGGCGAAATGATGGTAAGTCATTTAACTGAGCAATTAGAACACAATCAATCAAAAGCTATTGATAGAATAGCAGCAATGTATGATGATATGTTTGATCGACAACCAAATAATAATTACACAGGTTGTATGATAAACAACTTAATGTCCGAGTTGGGAGTAACTAACCAATTAGTCAGCGAGGCTACGGCGAATGAATTTGATAATTTTCTGAGTGTGATAGAGCCAATAGTAATAGAAGCACAGAAAGATGGAGATTTTGATCCATCTATTAGCTCTGCTGCAATAACTGAGTTATTGCACTCTACGTTTTACGGAGCATTGACTCGAGCAAAAAGCACAAGAGAATATAACCATGGAAAACAGACAATGACATTATTAATTAATTCACTTAGGAGTATATAGATATGACAACAATATCTAGAGAAATAGAAGTAAATGCGTCGAAAGAAGACGTATGGAAAGCAGTATCAAATTTTGGTGATATTTGCAAAGCTAGCCCAGGCGTTACAAAATCATTTGTTACATCAGAGCAAAAAGGGGGAGTGGGTGCAACTCGTCATTGCGATTTTGCAATGCAAGGTGCATCAGCCGAAGAAAGAATTACAAAGTGGAAGGATGGAGAATCATTATCCGTTGAGGTATATGAATTAAAGAAAATGCCAGGTGTAAAAACTATGAGTGTAGATTTTGTGGTTAGGACAGAAAATGAGAAAACTATACTAAGAGGGGATCTACATTATAGTATGAAAAATGTGATGTTCGACGCTATGAACTCTATAGTAGTAAAAAAAGTAAATACACAACTTTGGAATTCTGTAATTGCCGGATATAAGAAGCATATAGAAACAGGCGATCTCGTTGAAAAGGGGACTGCTCTAGAATTAGATAGAGTAGTAACTTTAAACTAAAATACAATATCGGAAATAAAAACAAAAAGATGATAGAAATACAATCAGTATAAACACTACAACGTCAAATTGGAATTGATTGTATAATCAATAATAACAGAGGATATTAAATGAATAAGCTCAAATATATATGGCAGAAATTAAACTCTACATTTTGGTTTATACCGATAATGCTAGTTATCGTATCTGTTATATTTGCATTTCTTTTTATTTACATAGACTATGAACTGCAATTAAAACCGTATGGAATTCTAAAATATATATATGCAGGTAGTGCTGACTCTGCTAGAAGTATATTATCTACAATAGCGGGCGCCATGATAGGAGTTGCGGGGACTGTTTTTTCAATAACTCTTGTAGCTCTTACGTTAGCGTCTTCTCAATTTGGATCTAGACTTTTACGAAACTTCATGTATGATACTGTCAATCAAACTGTATTAGGCTCATTTGTAGCGACCTTTATTTTTTGTTTACTTGTATTGAACTCGGTACGTGGCGGTGAAGTATTTCAATTCATTCCTGTTCTATCGGTTTTTGTATCCATTGCTTTAGGAATAATGAATATAATTCTGCTGATAATTTTTATTCATCATATCGCTACAACTATACAATCCGATAAGATTATATCAGATATTTCAAATGGATTATTCAATCAATTAGATGAGCTAACCGAAGAAGATGGGGATAATAATAAAATCCGACACAATCCTAATATGGAATTTATCCGAGAGAATTATAAATACGAATATGATATACATAGTTTAAACAATGGATATGTCCAGTACATAGATTTTACAGAGTTACTAGAAATAGCAATAGATAGGGAAATAGTAATCATAACCAATTATAGAGCTGGTCAGTATATAATAAATGGTAGTCAACTTTTCAAAGTTCTTTCCAATGAAAAATTTGATGATAAGTTGAATGAAAAATTAAATGATATAGTTTCAATAGGCGAGATTCGTACGGCACTACAAGATATAGAATTTGCAGTCCATCAGATAGTAGAAATAGCAGTAAGGGCTTTATCACCAGGAGTAAATGACCCCTATACAGCTAATTCATGTATAGATAATCTCTCAGCTATCATATCAAAGCTAACCAATACCCCGTTACCAAATAAGAACAGATACGACGAAAAAGGTAACTTGAGATTAATTATAAATATACTTACATTCGAAGGTATGATAGATGCTGCTTATAATCAGATAAGACAATATGCCGCCACTAGCCCTTCGGTTTTGATTCGCATGATGGATGCAATTAATAGTATTTATACTTTTGCAATAAATGATTCTCAAAGAGAAGTTATACATAAACATGCAGATATGATACACCGAACAGCTATTGAAAATATTAAAGAAAAAAATGATTTGGCAGATTTAGAAAGGCGGTATAAATTTTAGTTAAAGTATGGAAATTCTAGAAGAACAGCAGAAGCTACCTAAATATTTGGGGCAGGGATGTTTTTTACTTTTGGGGATTGGTGGTGATTTGATATTTTGTGAAAAATAAATAAAGTAAAACAGACATGAAATTATTGATTAATCGTAGAATTATGATTGAACATTACTTAGTGGCATTTATATGCTTCTCAGCTTACTTTCTGGTTTTTACGGTCGATCGTAAACTTGTTGATATAACTGGTGGTGAAATGGATGTTTCTGGATGGGACTTTGTCTTTACCTGTGCCTTTCATTATCTGATACCTGTATTTATTTTATACTTCGATAAAAATCAAATGATTGATTCAACGAACAAACTATTCAAACGACAATTTAAAGTAGTCACCATATTTTTGATAATTATTGCTATAGCAACCTATGGTCCCTTTGAAAGAGTTCATTGGTTTGCAAATCTTTTCCTTATACTAGGTTATTATATATTGAGAATTATAAGCTATATCTTAATTATAATCCTAGTTATGAAATATTTTAAATACTTAATAAGCTATAAGAGAAAAAAGAAATGACACTATACTAATTGTGGGGAGAGTAGATAATGAAAATTCAAGAATATGAGAACATTTTAAGAACTATTATTATAAGTATTTTGGGTACTGACGACGATGCTCCATTAAAGATTACTTCTGATAGAATAGATAAATGGAAAGAAAAGCGGGAGGTCGAAAGAAATAAATTTAATGGCAAATTGAGTGAAAATAGATTAATATATTTCTCTGACTTCTATGATTTAGAGAATATTATTTCAAAAAACTGGGAATTATTCAAAGATATTTTTATTGAAAAAAAGAAATTTCATGTTTACTTTAATACCATGGAAACATTTAGAAATACTTATGCTCATGGAAGAACATTATTTAATTACCAAGAATCTTTAATAGATGGTATATTAGGTGAAACTAAAACTCTCTTAACTAAATTCCATAATAAGAATATGAATAAAGACGATTATTTTATTAAATTTCTAAGAATAAGTGATAATCTTGGAAATTTTAGTGATGGTAATAGTAATATGATAACTGAAGCTACATTGAAAGTGGGTGATCAATTAGAATTAAAACTTGAAGCATTTGATCCTAAAGGCAGAAAGATAAAATATTCTTGGAAAATCCCGATGAAAGGAAAACAAGAATCAAACTTCACAGGCAATTTTAAAATAATTGTCTCGAAAGAAATGATAGCTTCTAGATCTGTCTTTTTGCTAAGTGCAGAGACAGAAGAGAGTGATTACGCAAATAGCATTCAAATTACTGCTCATTATTGTATACTACCTTAACTAACAATTCTAACATAACAAAAAAACCCCACACACTGTGCAGGGTTCTTAGTATAAATCTTATTTTAAGTTTAGCTTATAGTACTGAGCTTAGGTCGCCATTTGTGTTGCGAACGCCTTCTGCACTTTCCGCTAGCTTAGCTTTCTCAGCGTCAGATAAAGAGATTTCTACGATCTTCTCGATACCATTTTTGCCAAGTACGCAAGGTACTCCTATGCAAATATCGCTTAGTCCGTATTCGCCGTCTAACATAGCTGAGCAAGGGAACATTTTCTGAGCATCTTGAGCAATTGCTCTTACTAATTCAGAAACTGCTGCACCTGGAGCATACCAAGCACTAGTACCTAATAGTTTAGTCAATGTAGCACCACCAACTTTAGTGTCTTCTACTACCTGAGCCATTCTATCAGATGATAGGAACTCAGATACAGGAACACTATTTCTTACAGCTTTCTCGATTAGTGGAACCATACCAGTATCGCTATGACCACCGATTACTATACCATCTACGTCAGATGCTGGGCAACCTAATGCTTCGCTCAATCTGTATTGGAATCTAGCACTGTCCAAAGCTCCACCCATACCGATGATTCTGTTCTTAGGTAAGCCAGTCGCTTTGTGTACTAGGTAAGTCATAGTATCCATAGGATTACTTACGACTATGATAATAACATTCGGAGATTCTTTGATTAGGTTTTCGCTCACAGATTTCACTATACCAGCATTGATACCGATTAGCTCTTCTCTAGTCATACCCGGTTTACGAGGAATACCACTAGTGATTACAGCTACGTCGCTGCCTGCTGTTGCAGAGTAATCGTTTGTGCTACCAGTTATCTTAGTATCAAATCCGTTTAGAGATGCCGTTTGCATCAAATCCATTGCTTTACCTTCTGCAAAGCCTTCTTTGATATCTACTAGAACTACTTCCGAGGCGAAATTTTTGATTGCGATGTACTCGGCACAACTAGCACCTACCGCACCTGCTCCTACTACTGTTACTTTCATTTTATAACTCCAATCTATTTTTAGGGGATAATTTGTTTTATTTAATTTTACTTTCAAAAAAAAGCGGCTTTTAAAACCGCTTTTCTTTATTCTTTTTCTAGTTTAATTAACCGTTTACTAATTCTTTGAATTTAGCAGTAGGTAATGATTTTGGTCTTGTTATAGGCAATCCGTAAGCTCTAGCAATCACTGATTGTGAGCAAATACCAATAGCACGAGAAACAGAGAACAATACTGTGTAGTATTCGAATTCTTTTAGACCGAAGTGGTATAGTAATGAACCAGAACCAGCGTCTACATTTGGCCATGGGTTACTGATTTTCTCAACTTGGTCTAGTACTTTAGGTACAACTCTGAATACTCTGTCAACAGTTTGGAATACTGGATCGTCTGAACAATTCTCTAATCCGAAAGCATGGAAAGCAGTGAAACGAGGATCAGTTACTCTTAGTACAGCGTGACCGTAACCAGGGATTACTTTACCAGCTTCTAGTGTTTCCCAAGTGTATTTTTCGATTTGTTCATCAGTTGGAGCTCCATCGAATTTCTCCATAGTTTCTAATACCCACTTCAGACATTCTTGGTTAGCTAATCCATGTAGTGGCCCAGCCAATCCATTCAGACCTGCAGTTAACGAGTAGTACATATCAGAAAGTGCAGAATTCACAGTAGCTGCAGAGAATGCAGATACGTTACCACCTTCGTGATCTGAGTGTAATGTTAGGTACAATCTCATCAAGTTTGCGAAGTTACCTTTCTCATCGTTCAATCCAAGCATGTGAGCATAGTTCTCACCAAGATCAGCACCAGCTTTTGCTTCTATTCTAGCACCTTTGTCAAATCTCTTTCTGTAAACGAAAGCAGCGATAGCAGGTAACTTAGCGATGATGTCTAGTGAATCTTCTAGCGTATATTCCCAATATTCAGCTTTAGTTATGGCATTATAATTTTTAGCGAATTTAGATTCTCTTTGCATAACCAAAATAGCTGTGTTGAACATAGCCATAGGGTGCGAGTCAGAAGGCATTTCGTTTAGGATATTCCAAACATAAGTTGGTACATCTTGACGACTTTGCAAATCTGCTTGCAGGTCAGCTAATTCTTCTTTGTTTGGCAATTCGCCAGTTAGAAGTAACCAAAGGATTTCTTCTGGTAATTTGTCAGTTATTTCACCAAGCTCTTTTCCTCTTATTATTAGACCTTTGTTTGGTGGAACTTCAGATGTATCACAAACTAATGCTTTTACACCACGGATACCGCCGTAAGCTTGAGCTAGAGAGACTTCTGATACTTTTTTATCGCCGTTAGCAGCTACAAATGCTTTAATATCTTTGATTTGGTCTGGTAGTATTCCAGCTAATTTTTGTTTCAATAATGACATATATTACCTTGATTTTAAATTAATTTTTATTTCGTTTTTGGGGTGAATACTTTACTTTAATACTTGTAACTAAAAAGTCTTACAACTTAATAAATTTCAAATTTGATTACGAATTAATTGTTCATTTCTTTTTATTTTATTTCTTTTTTTTGTGACTGAAGTGAAATTTTTGTCACTTTGAGGTAGTATCAAATACTATATGGATAAGATAATCTTATCTTCGAGGAGTTTTCAATAGAAGAAAAAAAAGCCAGCAATTGCTGGCTTATATAATTTGAGTATCTATTAATATTACTCACAACATGATTCTATTGAGTAAAGTTCTAGGACTTCAGCTGATGTTAATTCTTTGTTAAATATAGCTATATCATCAATTGATCCATTGAAGAATCGACCTATGATAAGATTGCCACTATTAACGGGATCAATTACATCTTGAGTAATACTAATCTCTTGTCCCATCTGTATTCCGTTTTGATAAAGGGTCACAGTCTTAGTATCGTAATTACAAGTTGCAACTACGTGATACCATTCATCTAATTTATTAGTCTGAACATCATCCCATACAGAATTAAAGTTATTGAAAAATGTAGCCATATTAGCATCATAGATACCAAGTGACATTATTCTGTTAGCTGCTGGACTTGGGTTGTTTTCATCACCTCTAGCTATTAAAATCTCAAAATCACCGTTATTGTTAATAGTATGCTTATACCATAAAGATATAGAGAACTCTCTCAAATCATCAAGAAATGATGGATTTTCCATGAATAGATAATTTGGAGTACTTCCATTGAATTTATAGGCGCAATTTGCTCCTCCTTCTCGTCCCTCAGCCGTTTCGGCATTGTTAGTATTAGTCAGATTGTTATTGCCTTTCTGATCTTCTAAACTACCATCTATAAAAGGATAATATGCTAGAAGAGAACTCTCTAAACCTTCTGGGATACAAACTTTTTGAGCAGGTGCTGCGACGTCCTTACTCTCTTTACATGAGAAAAGTAAGAAAATAGATAAAATTAGTATTGAATACTTCATAAAAACTCCTAATATAATGGAAAAAATTTATATTAGAATAACCGATATGAATTTGTTCTGTTACATACTATAACACATTAAAATAAGGGTTTTTGAAAATATATATGAATTCGGAGAGAAGTAGGAAGTAAAGTGTGTATTTGCTTTCACAATATTAGAAAAGGATAGTTGTTAATTGTGATATATGATAATATTTCGAATGAATTGGATTATTAAGTGAATGTACTTCTTCTTCTTAAAACAAGCAATTCATTCCACCAATAATTAGGTAGATTATCTACCACCTGCTAGTGATATACGTAGGTCTAAACCGACTTGCGTAGTGCTGAATCCTGGATTTGCAGCACCTGCAGTTATAGTAGCGTCATATCGGAAGAAGAATGATGCTGTTACTCTATTGCTTATAGAATATCGTATTCTAGGTTCTATCGTTATTTGAGTATCTCCTTGTAGCTCACGTCCATCATTTCCGTTCAAACTAGCTTCATCCGATACATCGAATGTTGCTCTCGAATTATCTTTGATTGAGAATAGGAAGCTGTATTCAATATTGTTTTTCAGACTTAGTCCTAAGAATTCCCATTCAAGACTTTTCATGGTATAGTTTGCTTGTGCACTAATCTCATTCGTACTAGTTTTCTGTATTATACTTCTACTAGAAGAATTGAGGTTGAAATTAGTAGTAGCATTCCATCTTAGGTTTGCAGTCAATTGACCGTCTAATTTTTCTTCATCGAATGTCCAAGTTACTCCAAGCATCGGTTGGAATCCGTATTGAACCATTTGGTTTTCGTATGCTTCACCTTTGTCTGTGATTTTTATACTCTCATCATATATAGAGCTATATCTATGCTCTAGTCTAACCTTCTTCACATAAGTGTCCCATATACCCCATTTTTCGAGTCCTTCCCAAGTTATACCATAGTTCGGAGCAGGTAGGAATTTACGTGCGGCTCCACTACTGATACTGAATGCTTCTAACTTTTCGAAAAATGATTCTGATAGAGCTCTTTGCTTTTCTCTGTTCTGTTCTAGCTCCGAAATACCGCTATTCTCAATCGCAGTCGCTTTGTTATTATAATCAGTCACTACGTTATCTATAGTGTTACCAAAAGGATTGAATCCAAATACCGTAGGGAAAGACATATATGAACGACTGAATGAACGCATAGCAATTACATTTGTAAATGTAGGTACTCCGTTGATATCTGTCAATACAGTTTCGTTTCTATTATAAGATACGGTCGAGTTCCATTTCAAATCCAGTTGAGCACCTTCCCAAAGTGGTCTAGATGTCGAAATATCGAATGAAGTGGATTGTGTAAAGTTATCTTGCATAATACCATTAGGGGGTCTTAATCCGCCGAAAGAAGAAAATCCAAAGAATGGGAAAGCCGAAGAAGAAACTGTTTTGAATCCTCCATGTGGGCTGCTCACTAAACCTAATTGATATGGTAAGCTAGGACCATTTGCGAGTGAACTACCACCAAATCCCCATAGGTTGTTGATACCAGTTCCTCCATATACACCAGGGTTGACGGAAGCATTATTCTGGTTTAGTCCTATTCTCAGAGTTTCAAAGTCTAGGAATATAAATTTGAATACATTTCCTACTTTGTCCAATACTGTTAGATTAGTATCGACAGGGGTTATTCTCGTTATAGATGGCTTTTGAACATTGAACCAAGTATCACCTAATTGCTTCAGATTCAAAGTACCAGTAAATCTAGTCGTACTATTGTAGTTTGCTTGCTTTGATATATTCTGAAGTGCAGGGTCAGGGTGCAGTGGATTTGTCCATAGGTAATCAACTACGTATTGACCCGTTATTTTAAAGAACTTATTGATACTCGCTACATTAGGTAGCTGTGGAGTGAAATTTAGAGTAACATTTTGAGTATGATTTATATCATCGCCAAAATTAATTAATGCTCCATCATTCAAGAATATCCTCTTGGCTAATTCACTACCAGTTCTTTGTCTTCCATCATCTGCGGATTCAAATTTTACTAGCGTAGAACGTGTATTAAAGTTGTAATCAAGTAATGGATTTAGGAATCCACCCTCAACGAATTTCCAAGAGAAATTTACAGTTCTATTAGCTGTGAAATCTCTTACTACTGGGCTTGCAAAATCCAAAAATCTTGATTGTTCTGTTCTTCTTTGTCTATTCATATCCAATCCAAACCCAATTGAATTAGGTAGGAAGTTAAATTTGGCTTTGCTGTAAGTATCTATAACAGGTACACTATCTATCCACGTAAACGGAGAAACTGTAAGTAATTCGGGAATTCTATTGGCATATCTAACATCTGCCCTCCATTGCCAGTTGAACCTAGTTTCATAGACCGGAGATCTTTGGTATTCCTGAGCATAATTATACCCAAATACTAATTTATTAATAGTTTCATTTACAGACCAATGACTAACTGGTAGTCCTAGCTTAACTCCGTTCATTCCCCAGTTGTCTCTTACTACTAATGTCTGCGAACGCTTTATAATATTGTCGGCTATGTCTTGAGCTTCTTGCTCAGTTGAGCCATTGTCAATAGCCCTTTCCTTCGCTATATTGGCGGCTACATCTAGATTAACGTCATTATTTGCCTGGAATTCTGGTGTTTCTACTCTTTCAGAGTGACTATAATTGATTGGTAGATTCATACCACTAAAACTCTTCGGCATAAATTTGTTTAGCTGTCCTTGCATAGACACTGTGAATTCGCTCGTTTGCATACGATTACCGAACCGTTCTTCTAATCTATGAAAGTTTGGTTCTTGCGTTTTGAATGATGCATCTATAGTCCCCAAATCAGCCAATTTGATGGATGCACTTGCTATGGCGGCTATATCACTACTAGATTCGGGTTGTGTTAGTCTTAGTTCATCAAACCAAACTGTAGTGGTCAATTCGTTAGGATATCTTTCCTCGGGATTGGCTATACCAAGTCCGATGAAAGATACACGAGTAAGAACGGGATTACCCTTAACAGCAAATACAGCTATGGGGTCACCAGGTACTGGGAATTCTTGTCTTTCTCTTTTGAATATTGAGTCTCTTACTTGTTTTATCGCTGTTAATTCTTCTAAGTTTATTTGAACATCAGTCCAACCTCTTTGAATTGGTTTTCTGTATTCGTAGTAGTTAGCCGAATCCGTCCCGAATCTAATGAATGCATACCCTTTAGGGGTTACACCAGGGACTATTTGCCCAGGCATAGAACCATCACCATGGAAGAAGAACTTCAATTTTTTATAATAAAATAGATCTAATGCTCTGAAAACTCGAGTAGCCATACGTTCTTCACCATAGGTTAAATTATCTACTCTTAATGCCAGAGATTGCTCGTTTAACTCTAAATCCTCATTGTTTGGGCTATTCAATTGTCTTGGAGGTCTAACACCCGGAGGCATAGTATAAAAGTCAGGAGCACCTTTGTTCTCAAATCTATTTACAAAAGCTAATGACATTACTGAGTCATTTTCAGGAACATCTAGAAAATTACTAATACGTTGCCATTGTGAACCTACGAGTTTCCAATCTGCTATCTGTACATAAGCTGGGCCTCCTTTGAAAGAGACTCTGATATATTGCACATTAGAAAAAAGCGGATTACCAACTCTGCTCGATGGTCTTCTGATAGGTAAACGGAACTGGAACCATCCAGCTGCTTGATTACCACCTACTATTTGTGGGTTTGTATTAGGGTCTAGGTTAGTAACATCAATTTTGTATCTGAAATAACTATTATCAAGAGTGATAGTCTGACCGTTATTATCATTTAATATCTCTTTATCTGGGAATTGACCTAGTTCCGATTGAGTTGAGTTACCCTCAAAATTATTATAATTCAAGAAATCATCGGCTGTTTGGTCTTCATTGTTCTGCCCGAAGTTGAAGTTATAATTATCTCTCGCTGGGTCAGCTTCTTGATTCAATGGGAAAGGGTATTCTTCTTTTTCTTGAGCATCATTTATAGCATCTATACCTACGTCTTCTCCATCATCTATACGATTGTTTGGTAGTGGGTTTGCTTCTGTAATACCGTCCTCTGTATTGAGTGAGTTGTTTGCTATTATATCCTCACTTATCTGACCAAGGTCAATATACATCTCAGTTGAATTGTCACCCCTGTTATCTATACGGAGCATTATCTCTAGATATTCGATATTCTCTGTATCGAAATTGGTATTAAAAGAGGATAATAGTCTTTGCATACCACCCCAAACTCTGTCTCTATTTCCATTTTTTTCAAGAAATCTATCACTGGGATTGTATTCAGGATTAAGCGAATCTAAATATTCAGGGTTCCTATTGTAAATACCACGAAATTCCGGATTATAGGATAGTTCTAATGGACTTAGATTATTATTACCAACTGTTGTTTGTTGGTCAGGGTAAATTTCTCTAACTGGAATACGAGGTATAAAGTATTTGAACCAAGATAATCTACCACGATATAGGTTTCTATCAGGGCCAGTTTGCGCTATTGAGCTGTCTAGAGGAGCAGATGAGAATTGCCATTGTGAAGGGTTTAGGCCTAAGCTAATAGAACGCTCACCACCCTCGAAATTATCTAAGTCAACAGCGGCTTCGCCATTATCAGATGCAGCAGTTGATACTTTCTTGTTAGGAGTTGGGAATATAATTGCCATCTCGCCACCTACTGACATACTAGATGCTGCTTTAGTTTCATAGAATGGTAAGAAATCCAAAGCTTTTGTCAACCAAGGTGTGTCCCATTCTAATCTACCGTCCAATCCAAATATTGAATTTGCTATCGGCTCATTTCCCAGCTGTACTCGGTCATTGATTGCGGCTAGATTATAGTGCATAAAGGTGAATCCTAGAGTAGCGGTTGCCCTTCTCCCATCATAAAGCAAGTAATCCCCTCTGATACCAGCTAGTGTTTTTGTAGCTATTTGGAACACGTCTTGTTGTTCATATTCTACTTTTAGATTAGCGCCTGGAGCAGATGCTGAAGGATTACGTAGTGTCAAAGTACCCGAGAAATAATCCACTACATAGTCTTGGAATTCCCTAAGTTGGCGACCATCTAGAAATACTCTCACACTACCTGGAGCTAAGTTGAATGCTCCTAAAGATATTTTACCAGCAGCTCTACCTGAAACCTCACCAGCTATTATAAATCTATTTCTTGCAGTATTTCGTTCAGCTACTACTCTTACAGTATCATAGATGTCTGCGAATATATACTGATCTGCAAGCGCTGGAGATCCTTGTTTATCGAAATAATTTCTTAATCCCTCTCTGAATGGTTCAACGGAAGGAAATGTAATCTCACCAGTTCTCTGATTGAAAAACGGAGAGCCAGCAGCTTTATCAAATTCACCATCAGGTTGAGCTAGTCCCGATGTATTAGTTCTATCTACACCTAGGATAGTAACTAGTTTGTCAGGAGCATTAGGCAATACATCTGACGAATCATTATCTTGGTTAATATACCATATATTGATAGTAGTCTCATCTAAGTTTACATTAGTACTACCAATAGAGTATATATTTTTCATTTGACGTGACCATAGAGTATCAAACCCAGGTTGCATATTTGGCACTGATACTAATTTCAATATCAAAGTATCTTTGACTCCTACTGAATTTCTGAAAGCACCATGATAAAGATCATCATCTGCTGAAGGAGTTAATCCTTCTGTAATATATGCTACTGCGTACTTTCTATCTTCTCTTAGGTTTCTTATTGTTAGTGTACCCAAGTTTCTATCTATTTCGAATTGATTTGTATCTAATTTTTCGAAACGTCCACGCTCAACTATACCAGTTAGTATAGGTACGTTGGGATTATTGATAGCAGGGTTATTTATGAAATTTAGAGGGTTAGGTTCGGGATTTAAATTAGCGTAAGCTATTACTTCTGAAACTTGCGGGCTAGTTACTGTATTAGTTGACTCCCATACCTCTATATCTTTTATTCTACCAAAGTTCGCAGATTGCGGTATTACGGGTTTTGGAGATGACCAATAGTCTTCGTAAACAGCTTTGTAATCATTATCTAAGAAAAAGTGATTCCGCGTAAAATCCGGTGGACGCACTTGGAATGGTGTCTTATTAGAACCGCCTTGTACATCTACAAACCTTTTCTCTCCTCTACGCTGAGCAAAAATAGTTTTCAAATATAATGGTCCGAATTGATAGTCAGAACGAATACCAAATAGAGTTTGACCTCCATTTATTAATTGTGAGTTGAGTGGTAGATTTACATTACCAAACTCAACCAACTTGATTATATCGTCTTCGTAACCCTCATATCCAACCTTGAACTGATTATCATTACCAAAATTATTACGACTTGTGTTCCAATCAGTACTTAGCTTTAGTTTGTCACCTATACCACCACTTACATTTACCCTGATATCTTGGGAGAAAATTGGTGTAGATTGGGTCTGACCAAATGCCGAAACAGTACCTAGGTTCTGAGAATCCCATCTCCAACCTAATCTTAGGTTTACTTCACCATTTACATTGATGTTGATTTGTGGCTTACCGAATATACCCATTAGTGGGTTAGGTGGTATTGGAATAGAAATACCAGTTGCATCAGCCATCAATCGAGCCAAATCACGGCTAGACATCGCTTTCTTAATATCGTATCTTGTAAGTAATGAATCCCATACTTGCTCAGTAATAACTTTCTTTCGATAATTTAGATAATCGTCTATGGACATATTTATCCCTGAACTAAGCTCTATATCGTCTATTTTCTCGCTTGCATTGACTGTATTACTTGCCGAATCTATCTCGTTAGTATAGCTATAACCGCTTAGAGTGTCATCTAATCCAAAGTTGTTTTGACCATATTTTTGTCTGTAATATCCATTATAATCGAAGAATGGACTCTTATATGATGCCACAGTATCATCTTTGAAAATGCCTTCGTTTATCTCAAGACTTTCGTATTCGGGTTGGAAATAGAACATGTACAAGCTAAGAGGCATCAACGCAGAGAAGACAGATAGGGGATTAGTACTATGCAAAGCATGCTGACCCACAGTTAAGTTAGGCGTGCTACTTTTTGTCTTCGGTCCCAATAGGACGAAAAGCATAATTACTAGGAGTATATGTTTGAAAATCTTATTTGTCATACTGCCGCTATGTAGGGGTACTATTTTACTACAAATAATGTACCACTATCGAGGGGTTGATTTAAATATATTAATAAAAAAAGAGTAGCAGATTTAAAATAAGCTTTACCGTAGAAAATATAAAAAAACAATTTCAATATTACGCATTCAAAACTTTCAAGTTACCTATAAACTTCGATTTGATAAAATTATAATTAAGCTGTGAAATAATAGGCACTTCTGGCCGTCACTTAGGTAGAGATTAACATCTTATCAAATATAAAACTAGGAGATACAATGAAAAATTCAATCGGTTTAGATAAAAAGAAAGTAAAAGTACTAACAGACAAGCTAAATGATTTACTTGCTAACTATCAACTATACTACCAAAACCTAAGAGGGTTCCATTGGAATCTGAAAAGTAACGATTTTTTTACGCTTCATATCAAATTCGAAGAGCTATATAATGCAGCTCAACTTTCTATAGACGAAATTGCAGAGCGAATAGTTACATTAGAAGCAGTTCCTTTGCATACTTACACTGATTATGTGAAGCAATCATCTATAAAAGAGCATAAAAATGTAACAACTAGTAACGAAACGGTGAGTAAAACCGTATCTAATCTAACTACACTTATAGAAAAAGAAAGAGATACTTTGAAAAGTGCAGATGAAGCTGGTGACGAGAGTACTGTGGATATGATGACAGAATTCATCCGATTCCAAGAAAAAACAATATGGATGCTAAATTCATTCAATCATAAGTAAGAAAGCCCCAACTTAATTTTTTACTTATGTGATAGAGCAATTAGAGATAATTGCTCTTTTTTTTTGACATAACTACTCAGAATCTAACCAATCGAAATGAGTTATCAAGATAAAAAAATGTATTTTAATAAGTAATTATAGTCTGATTCGCTAATGTTCGTATATTTGTGGAATTACTTACTTTTATATTAATAATCCTACTAAATATATATAAATGAAAGATATCAACTTTATTTTTTTAATACTAGCTCTAGTTGCCGAAATAATTGGAACTATTGGTGGGTTTGGATCCTCTGTTTTTTTCGTTCCATTAGGTAATTTTTATTTCGATTTCTACTCAGTACTAGGGCTTACTGCTATTTTTCATTTGTCAAGTAATTTGAGTAAAATATTCTTATTCAAAAAAGGACTAGACAAAAAACTCTTGTTAAGTATTGGTATACCATCAATAGTTTTTGTTATTATAGGCGGGTTTCTATCAAAATCTATTAATAGCATGTATTTAGAAATTATTTTAGGTGTCTTTTTAGTTGGACTGAGTTTGCTTTTCCTAATCAAAAGTAAATTAACCATCGCACCAACTAAGAAAAATGCTATTATTGGAGGTTCGTTTTCTGGATTCTCAGCTGGACTATTAGGTACAGGAGGAGCTATCAGAGGCTTAACTATGGCTTCTTTCAACTTGGAAAAAAGTGTATTTATAGCAACTTCAGCTTTTATAGATTTTATGATTGACTTCTCTAGAACCTTAGTCTATTATAATAATGGTTATATACATAGTCATGATCTAAAGTATGTTCCTTTTCTTTTTGTTATCGGATTAATAGGTTCTCTGATAGGGAAAAAAATATTAGCAAGAATACCGCAATTCAGATTCCGAAAATTGTCTTTATCTTTTATCCTTTTCATAGGGATTGTTACATTGATTCAAATTTTTGTAAAATGATTAATATCAGATTAACAAGAGAATTATTTAACTAAAAAACATCCTATTTTAATAATTTATGAAACCTCATAAAAACTATTACGTATTGATTTCTTTTACTACTATATTTCAATATATTATAGGTACCTAGTATGCAAGATAATGTACAAAATACTCCCCCTCAAATGAATCAAAACTATCCTCCTAACTTCAGACCGCAGAAGAAAACTAGATGGTGGATACCTGTTTCTATTATTGGAGGTGTGTTCCTTTTATTCGTGATTTTCATAATCGCCTTTTTCTCATTTATCGGCTCATCTTTCGATTTCGAAGAGAAAGAAGTTAATATAAGTGAAGAAACTGTACTTTCGATCGATTTATCCAACGGTCTACCAGAGTATTCTAAACAAGATCCGTTTAGTATATTCTCTGGCGGTGGTAATAGTGCTCTTTCTTTTTATGATATTCTTCACTCTATAGATAGAGCCAAAGAAGATGATAAGATAAAGGGGATATTGCTTAATATTAATGGTTCTGTGGGACGTGCTAAAGGTGCCGAACTACAAGAAAAATTAGAAGATTTTAAAAAATCTGGTAAGTTCATATATAGTTTCATAGAGTCAGGTGATGAGCAGACTTACTACAACTCATTAACTGCTGATTCTATATTCATGCCTACTGAGGGACTATTGGAGTTCAACGGATATGGTATTAGCTCTATGTTTATGACAGGGCTTTTCAAGAAAGTTGGAATGGAATACCATGTAGTTGGATTTGAGGATTTCAAATCAGCTGCAGATTCTTACAACAAATACAAATTCAGTGATTCTTCTCGTTACCAATTAGAAGTATTGCTTAACCAATTCCAAGATGAATTTGTTTCTAGTGTTTCTAAACATAGAAAAATGGAAAAAGCTCAAGTTCTTGCTCTTCTTAATCAAGGACTTTTCACTGTTGACAGTTTGTACAAGTACAAGCTAATAGATGGAATGAAAACTAAAACTCAAGTTGAAGATTTCATCAAATCTAAACTCTATCCAGATCTTTCTGCGGATAGCTTATATACAAAAGACCTTGATTTAGTTTCTGTAGCTAAATACAACAGGAGTAAATACAAGCAAAAAGGTGAAGTGGACGAAGATAAAACTATTGCTATTATCAATAGTGTAGGTCCTATTTACTCTGGTGGAGATGAGAACTCACTTTTCGGTGGTGGTGATTATGAGATTCGTTCTGCGAAGTTTGTAGATCAAATCAGAGACGCTGCCGAAGATGATGATATAGACGCTATTATACTAAGAATAGATTCTCCGGGTGGCTCGGTTATAGCGTCAGATGAGATGTGGGAAGCTATCATGGAAGCTCGTAAACACAAGAAAGTCATTGCTTCTATGAGTGATGTAGCTGCCTCTGGTGGATACTATATGGCTATGGCTTGCGATAAGATTATAGCTCACCCATCTACTATTACTGGTTCTATTGGTGTTATATTGGCTATACCTAATTTTGAAGGTACTAGAGAGATGCTTGATGTAACTGTTGATACTATCTCAACTACTACTTCTGCTCAATTCTTGAACCCAATGTACAAATTTACAGATGCAGATAAAGCGAAACTATACACACTATCTAAAACTATCTACATGAGATTTTTAGAAAGAGTAGCAGAAAGTCGCGGCAAAACTGTAGAAGAAATAAGAGAAGTTGCCAAAGGTAGAGTATGGACTGGACGCGACGCTAAGGCAAAAGGCCTAGTAGATGAGCTTGGTGGATTAGAATTTGCTATCGATTATGTTAAAGATATGATTGGTGTAGATAAAGGCAAATTAGTTTACGTGAAATCTTATCCAGAAAGAAAAGACGATTTCCAAGCATTTATGGATGCTCTAGGAATGGAAAGCAAAATCGGTGCTGCTGGTAACCAAAACTTTGTAGATAGAGTGAAAAGTGAATTCAGCCCAACTATGCAATCATTAATACTTAATATGGAATACTTAACTCCAGAAATGCAATCGCAAATCAAGTACTCACTTGCTATGTATGATATTTCTAGAAAAGAGAGATTCCTAATGGTTATGCCTCAGATGATTGACTATAAGTAATCAATCTGAACATATATTACAACAAAGACCTGCTCTCCAAAAGAGTGGGTCTTTTTTTTATATTTTCTAATTCTTAACTCTGTTTAGTATATTGAGTCTATCTTTTTTACATAAATCCTAATATACGATGCGACCGTTACTCTTGATATTCCTATTTTCTCTATTAGCTAACTCATGTGCTGACAAAAATGTAACACCAGTCGAGGAGTTCGACTACCGTAACTACCTACCTCTGGACAGTGGCAATACTTGGGACTATATACACTATGGCGTGGACACTAATAACAAAGCTTCGCAAACCGAGTTCGCATATAGCACTACATACTTCATAGATACTCTGATACATAATGGAAGAAAAGCATATAGAATGAATTCGGAGGACATAGTACAGGGGAATATATCGAATAATGAGTTTTACTATTCTCTCGATTCGAATAGAATAGCCCTATCTAATATGTATTTCTCACTTACCGATTCGTCTAGATTCAGATATACTGGCTGGCTTGATATATACAACTTGTATGTTGGTGATTGGGAGAATGTATCGTTCAAACTAGAAGACACGACTATTGGCAATTCAGTTTATAACGGCTATGTAGCATTCACAGGAAGCAAAAGAAATGAATCGGAAGCAGAATTCGAAGGTAAAAAAGTCAAATTCATCACTGGTTTTCTCAATGTAATCTACAATGTAGATAGATACTTGGGTAAAGATACTATCAAGATAAAACACAATGAAGTGTATGAATATAAATTCGGAAAAGATATAGGACTTATCTTCTCTAGATATCTTGATAAAATCGATAGCACCAACTTAGGTGGCTACGAGAAGGTACTGAAGGAGTATAGTAACTAAAAATTACGCTTGTAATTATGAGGTAATTCTCAATTGAGGATGTATATGAAAAACATATTTTTAGTCCTGCTAACCATACTATCAGTGGTTATTACTGTGAAAGGGGATGAACTAGATACACTTTGGTATAGGAGTACAAGTTTTGTAAATGAACTTGACTTTACACCAGATGATAGATACGTAATTGCTTGGACGAATGCAATTGAATTTTGGGAAGTGCAAAAAGGAGTAGAAGAATTCTCTACACCAATCGAGACGGTAGGAGACTACAATTTTAACGAACAGTTCTTAGTATTCGCACATGATAGCACACCTAAATTATTGAACTGGCAAACAAGAAACCTAATAGAAGGGTTTGAAAAACAAGAAGCATTTTTAGGAAGAATAAAGACTGCAAAATCAAAGAATGAGTTTATGGCAACAAAAGGTCACCACCCTAAATTAATTTATTTTTGGGATATAAATCAAAAAAAAATATTAGATAGTTTTGAAATAACTAAAGAATTTGAGAAAGATGGTCAAAGATGGGGACGGTCCATTCATGAATATGACTATGTAGGTAATAATGATGAATTAATATATGTAATAATGGATGAAACAAATGATGTTTTACAAAATATACCACTTTCTCAAAGAAAGCAACATTATTACGTTAACTTTTACAGTAGGGAAACAAAGGAATTAGTAGATTCAGTTTACTCTTTTACAAATACGAACGAACAGTTTGGTGGATTCAACAAAATGCAGGTAATGAATGATAGAACAAAAATTGCTTGGTGTCATAGAGGGGGGGAAATTAATTTCTATGATATTATTAATAAAAGATTTTACAATAAAATAGTTTTTGATGACAGGGATTTTGTTGAACCCTCTGACATTGAATTTAATAAAAACAATACTATCATAGGAGTTTCAAAATCATCAAGCTGTTGTAGATATATAAAAATATTTGATTTGCAAAGTCAAACACTTCTATATCAGTATAATGTTGGGAGCTGGAATCAATTTAATTTTTCAAATAATGAATTATACTTTATAAGCAGTATCTCAGGTTTTTTAAGTTTATATCCAAAACACTGGGTTCTTTCGAACATTTTATCTAATAATCAAGGTAATCATAACTTCACCCTTTCCCCAAACCCAACTACTAACAGATTAAATATAAATCTAAACTCGAATGGATATGAATATATTAGATTGAGTATAGTTGATTTGCTAGGTAATGAAGTAGGATTGATAGAAGAAGGTCTTATGAATACATCTAATTATCAAAAAGAGTACGATGTTTCTGACCTGCCTCCAAGTATATATTTCATCCGTTTAGAGATTGGCAATGAAGTAGTCACCAAACAATTTATCAAGGAGTGATTAACCTACTCCCCGATTATCTTGACAAGTACTCTCTTCTTACGCATACCATCATACTCGCCATAGAAAATCTGTTCCCATGGCCCGAAATCTAGTTTACCATCAGTTATAGCGCATACAACTTCTCTACCCATTATCTGACGTTTCAGGTGAGCATCAGCATTGTCTTCATATCCGTTGTGATTGTATTGGCTGTGTGGCTTTTCTGGGGCTAATTTCTCTAACCACACTTCGAAGTCTTGGTGCAAACCAGACTCATCATCATTGATGAATACACTTGCAGATATGTGCATAGCATTTACTAGCACCATCCCTTCTTTTATACCAGAGATGTCTATTTCATTTTGGACATCTCTGGTTATATTAATGTATTGTCTTCTGCTTGTGGTATTGAACCACAGCTCTTTTCTATGACTCTTCATTATTCGATTACTATCTTTTTGTAGAAAGTACCAGTATTAGTCACGAACTGTAGTAGATAAACACCTGAACCGAACTCGGAAGTGCTGAATGTGTTCAACGCTGTTGGGTTGTATGAGTCAAACCCTTTGATCAATTTACCAGTAATGTCTAACATATTTACTTTCGTAATATTAGTGGAGCTTGTAGATTGTACGTTTATTTCGTTTCTAGATGGCTGTGGATATATGTTTAATCCACTATTGAAAGTATCATAAGCTATGCTAGAAATAGGAGCTACGTAGCCCTTTCCGCTTAGTTCTATTACTATATCACCTTGTTCGTTATTACTTGAGAACACAAGTTGTGCTTTGTATTCTCTTGCTTCCGTTGGTCTGAATCTAGCTATTACCTTGTCTTTTGCACCTTTTGCAATTTCTTTTGGTAAACTCCCGAAGAAACTAAAGGCATCTTTGTCTGGTCCTTCAAATGAGATAGAACTAATATAAATAGATAAATCACCATTATTTTCAAATTCAAATATCTTATTAGTTAACTTATTTATCTCAGTACTATCGTAAACAAATGAAGTCCCCGAAAGCGAACTAACAGTTGCTTTAGCTCCTGCTGGAATTACATTGAAATCTAGTGAAGATATACTCGTAGCGCTTGCACCATAAAGTCTGAATTTCTCAATTTCATTAGATAAATCAGCTTTTTCGTATTCGCCTGCTTGTTTCGAAAGTATTGGTGTCCAAGTTGAACCTAGATTAGTAGTAGAGTATATTTCACCTTTCTTACATACCATATAGAGTGCCTCGGAAGCTCCATTGTAAAATAATTCAACAGGTTCTACTCCTAAATCTTCGTTTAAGTTTGATACCTCAGCTTTCCAATTCAATCCTCCGTCATTACTTCTAGCTAGTAGTACATCACTGCCAGTCTTTAGTCTATTAGTATATATTGCTATACCACCTGTGTTGCTATGGAATGCTATACCCAATATAGAGGCACCCGTTTCGACTTGTGAAGCAGTCCAAGATTTACCAAAATCTCTACCTCTTATAATTCTACCAGCATTAGTACCAAAATAAGCTCTATCACCGAATATGCTTAATGTACCTACTAAACCTGCTTCGTCAATTTGTGAAGCTATCGATGAAGTTTTGGCCCAGTTCTTACCACCATTTGTTGTTAGTATAACTCCAAATTGATTATTGACAGGATCACCAACAGCGATACCATTATTCTCATTGAAAAATCCAATACCATTAAAATATCCGGTAGTTCCTGTAAAATCTGTTTTATCCCAATTAAGACCACTATTTGTTGTTACTAATAAATTACCACCACCGGTAGTAGCCCAAGCATTAGCATTGTCTTTGGCATATATTCCTGTTAGTGCTTCTTCACCACCGTCGAATAGTTGGTTTGCTGCAGTATTATAGATTATACCACGTTTGCTTGCTCTACTTTGTCCAACTGCCCACACAGTGTTTCTATCTGGTGAATGTACATCATAGAATGTAGCATATTCTTCTTCTAATATCTCGTCGATAAATCTATAGCTACTAGTAGTCTTTATTAATATAGGTATTTTAAGTAATTGAAAGTCACTATAACCTTCTGCTGTATATTTTATTACTATTCTCGCAAATCCGTCATACCATGGGTTCAGGTCATTCAGCTTTATTCTCAAATCTAATTTACTTGTGTCTAGAGTAGTTAAGCCATTAACTATTACCTCTTCTGTCAAAACATCGAAGAATTTATCCAGAGCTAAAAACTCAAGTTTAACCCCAGCTACTGGAGCCAAGTAGTTAATTAACTTTAACTCAATTGTTTTAGTACTATAATTATTTACAATACTATTTTGGTTAAAATCATTTTCCGATATTGCCATTCCCTTAGTCTTGTTATCAGCGAAATTATTTGCGTTGGCTTGCAATGCTTTCAGGGTATTTATCTTTCCGAAATACTTTGGAATATCAACAGTAGCAACATTAGCAACTGGGTCTGTAGTACTTCTCATCTGAGCTGATATCTGGTGTGGAGTCCAATCTGGGTGTAGTGCTTTTATCAAAGCGGCTAATCCAGCAGCAACAGGTCCAGCCATAGATGTACCTGACATATTACCGTATTTATTGCTAGGCAATGTAGCATATATGTTAGTACCAGGTGCATATATATCTGTTCTGATACCATAATTAGTAAAAGAAGATCTACGGCTATTTGATTGGATTGAGCCAACGCTTAGTATATTATTATAGCCTGTTGGGTAGAATGAAACTTCGTCTATATTCTCTGAGTCATTACCTGCGGAAGCTACTACCAGTACTCCCATATCTACTATTGAATTAATTATCTCTTGCTCAGCAGGGTTGTATCCAGGTCCACCCCAACTACAATTAATAATATGTGCGCCATTTTCTGCTGCATACATTATCCCTTCGAATCCTTTGAAAATACCACGTGTTCCACCATTATTCCAATTGTCAGATCCACATTTGATAGGCATTAATTTCGTATTGAATCCTATTGAGGCAACACCAACTGAATTGTTTGTAGTTGCCGAAGCACAGCCTGCTACGTGAGTACCATGATTATTAGAAGTAAACACTGGTTTTGGATCATTATCAGGTCGCCATTGTCTATTAATAGCTTGTTGGAATGTTAGATTACCAATAAAATCCCACCCATTTACATCATCGATATATCCATTGTTGTCATCATCGATACCATTGCCTGGTATCTCATTAGGATTTATATATATATTAGAAAGCAAATCTGGATGCTGCCAATCTGTACCCGAATCAACTATTGCTATGATTACTTCTGCACTACCTTTCGTTATATCCCATGCTTTTTTTGCATTAGCGTCTATATGCCATTGTTTCGATATTTCTGGATCATTAGGAGTAAAATCAGTAGTATATCTATTGAAAACAGGAACTGCATATTCAACTTCTGGATTTTTCATCAACTCTTGTGCTATATCGTAAGAGTCAACACCAACTGCATACTCTACCAAATATAGCCTCTCAGCTGGAGTACCTTTTACTTTGTTACTATTGCCACTAGCTATTTTGCTGAGTTTATTTATCGATATATTTTCGAATCCTTTATTCAATACATCTGATACGAATCTATTTCCTTCTACTTCTATTTTGGATTTAGTCTTTACGTAGATAGAATTTATCTGATATTGTCCCATTTCTAACTTTGGAACGGGAACAGATACTGTATTCTTGTTAGATGATTCTATATTTACATTATATGCTATTGGAGCTATGCCGTATGCAAATGTAGTACTGATAAGAATGGTAATTAGTACTAAAAGGGTATTTATTCGTGTCATTTCAAATGCCAATATTAATTTTAGAATTCTTGTATTATCACAACGGAATAACCATTGTTTGTATTGTCGCTATCGTTATTATTACCTAAAGAGGAATTTCCTGTGAATATTACAGTATAGGCCTTGTTGAAGTTCAATTTCAAATCATCTACTCGGTGATAAAGTCCAGCGAAATCTTCTGGATTATATACGAATAGTGATATTTTTGCTTCCGAATTTACTTCTTGTATAAACGAAAGCTCGTCATAAGCTATATTATTAGCTAAGATAGGACAACCTTGGCAATCGACTAGATTAAATCTAGAGACAGTTATCCTGTTTATCTCAGTACTTGCATTCAAAAATCGTATTTTATAGATGTTATCGAACTTTTCTATAGGGTCGGTCTGATATGCTAATATTTTTTCATCTCCAGCTGTGCCCGAAGCTACTACTAGCAATCGCTTGCCTTTTTCTATTTCTATAGTCTTCTTCTTACCATTCACGGTAATTTCGGTAGTTCCAATAGGGATGACAGTTGCCAAGTTCAGTCCATAAAAAAGCTCATCTGCTGATTCACTTATTAATGGTTCTATACCTATTCTCACTGATGCTGGTCCTGCTACACCGTTCACTACTTGTACGAATACGCCAGCCTCTATTTCTGTAACTTGTTTGTCTTCATCTCTATCTTCTATTATTGTGAATCCTGGTGATCCATCTTCATTTTTGAAAAGTACCATAGTGTAGCTCTTATCTTTTTCCAGATTGTAGTTGACACCAGTTATGTACTTAGCTGGCTGAGTAGCTGCAAATACAGTAATAGGGGATAGCCCTGACTCGAATATTCCTATGCCTGACACGTTTCCAAATTTAACATTTCTTGCAATAGTTTCACCATATTTCAACTCTTCAGAACTCTCAACTTTTCTAGCTCCGAAAGCTACTGTTATACCTTCGTAATCTGGGTTACCATTGATTACTCTGATTATAGATTTGCCTTCTGCTTCTCCGAATACTTTGAAAGGAGGAGCGAGAATCTGTCTGACTTTGTCACTCTCATCAAATAAGTAAAGAGAATAATCTCGGAGAACTTCGAGCGAAGTAAATAAATTGGATAGTGTATCTGCACCACTAACAGCAGTTAGAGAAGAGATAGAAGTACCACTACAAGCAGTATATTGGTTGTACTTGCTTATATAGTTCTTAGTTGGTGAAGAAGCTATCAGATCAGCATCCAAGTTCACATCAAATGTTTTAGATGAAAAGTTAACAGTTCTTATATTTGTAGTCTTTGCAGCCACTTCCTGAGCTGGTCCAAATGCACTTGCAGCTGGGTTTAGCTCATCTAAAGCATAAACAGTGGGATTACCTGATTGGTCTTTCACTATTACAAAAGCGTACTCACCTCTGGGAACCATATCCACTCGGAACAATCCTAATGATTCGCTAGTTCCTTTGTTATTATAAACTACACTGAAAGTATTCTCGCCTGATAATACTGGCTCGGCACTACTGTACCCTCTATATCGAACATTTGGTGCGAGAGTAGCCCCACCAGCGCAGCCCAAGACTAATGAAAAAGTTGAATTAGTATCCGAATAGGCATTTACTAGTCTAACATATGCATCATTAGTAACTGCTGGGATAGTCAATGAACTATTAATACCTATCAATGTATCGACAGGTAGAGGATGTAAACTATCTCCAGGTGCAGTTGGTAATGCGAAGAATGTGTAAGTCAGTTTTCTAAAGAATTTGAGTTGCCTTGATGGACTATATTCGTCTCTACCACCTTTTAGTACAGTTGCTTTTGCACTATCATCAGGTGGATTGAAAGTTTCTGTGGATTGTCCGTATGCGACTTCTGGAGTCTCGTACTCCGTCATTCTCAGTGAACGCGATTGATTATCACTAGCTAGATTGATGAAACGAATGTTCACGGTCTCCGCCTGGGAAGGCGGATTTACCAATGAATCACTTTCTTCGGGACATCCGCTAAGTGCGAATATCATAGTTAAGATTAGTGCTGAACTGTAAAGTTTGATTTTTTGCATTTCTATCGTATTTGAATAATATTATCTACTAATTTAATAAATATCGAAATAGTAGCTATTCAAAAGACAGTTAAAACTAAATTTAGTTACGAAATATCTAAAAAATCAAAACTAATTCATTATTTCTTTTTCTTTCTGTGGTTAGGATTAGCAGGATTTAATCCTTTTTTCCCTTTGCCACCAGGTGCCACTTTGCCTTGTGATTCCGCTATCTTCTGAGCTTCTTCCATCTTATTAGCCAACCAACCTTTCTTCTTATCTACTTTTTTCATGTCGTGGATAGAAGTTATCTTATCTTTCGCAAAATTGTTGATATACAGCTGTTGACCAATACCCAAAATGTTAAACATAAAGTAGTAAAGATTCAGACCAGCAGGGAAAGAAGAGAATAGGAAGATGAACATAAATGGCATCACATATACCATAGCTTTTTGCTTAGGATCTGAGATAGTCATTTTCTGTTGGATAAACATAGAAATACCCATAGCCAATGCCAGACCACTAATAGACGATATACCCATAATAGATGTACCGAAGTGGACTAAAGTATCAGGTATAGATAAATCGTGTATCCAGAATATGAAATCTGATTGACGCAAATCTATATTCGTTCGGAATAGTGTCCAAAGTGAATAGAGTATAGGCATCTGCAATAGCATAGGCAAACACCCACTAGCAGGATTGACCCCGTATTGGGAGTAGAGCCCCATCATCTCTTTCTGTTGTACTTGTGGTTCGTCTTTGTGTTTTTCTCTTATCTTAGCTACTTCTGGAGCTAGTATTTTCATCTTGTTTGCGTTTTTCATCTGAGTAATAGACAGAGGATAAAGAGCAAGTTTGATAAATATAGAGAATATGATAATCGTAATACCCCAACTTGGGATGAAGTAATGAACTGCATTGAATATAGGCATCATTACGTACTCGCCTATGTGGCGGATACCCCACCAACCTAAGTTAAGCATTCTATTAAGTCCGTAGTTCTCTACTAGGTCCAATTTCAAAGGACCAAGATAGACTTGGTATTCTTGAGATTTTGTACCACCGCTATAAGGTACTTTGATAGATAGATCATAAGTCTCTAACATACCTTCAGTTTTCGGGAATGCGATGCTTTCTGCTGTCATTAGTATCTCACCATCAAAATCTTTTGGTATGATAGCGGCACCGAAGTACTTAGTTTTAGTAGCGATGAAATCGATTTTACCTTCCCGAGTTATCTTCTTCTCGTCATCAGTTGCATCTAACTCTACTATTTCGCCGTTCATTTGAACCAAAGCATGAGCTTCACCAGATTCATCTACTGAATTTTTCTCTTGGTAAGCTAGTCCTTTTGACCATTTGTATAAGAAGCTACGAGGAATATATTCCTCCATATTCTTAAGTTCTACACCTGTTTCGAATGCGTATTTATTACCAGAGAATTTGAATTTCTTTACTATTGATTTACCCGGTTCTACTTCCAAAGTAGCTGTGATAGTGAAAGTCTGATCACCAGATATACTAACTCTTGATTTTTCGGAATCAAATGTGAAGTATAGATTCCTAGAGTCTATATCTTTACCATCAGATGAGACAAAGTCAAGGTATAGTTCACCTTCTTTATCATTGATTAACTGAGTTGGTACTCCATCCCATTTGTTGAAATTTTTCAGCTCCCAGCTGATTAGATCCCCACCTTTTGTACTAAGCTTAGCTATATATAGATCAGACTCTATTGTTATAACTTCTCTTGTGCCTTGAGTGAATGATTGGAATTTACCGTATTGTAATTCTTTTTTGCCAGTAGTAGCAGTAGCAGCTTCGACACCATCATTTCTGAATAGTGATTCTGCATCTTCATTGCTGCCGCTTTCTTCAGCGTTCTCTGATTTTACTATTGTGGTATCTGCATTCTTAATTTCTGATTGTACTGGTACATTCTGCGAACTATAGAACATGTACCCGAGAACAAGCATTGAGATTAAGACTATGGCTAATATACTATTTCTATCCATTATTTTTTTCCTTTCTTCGGATTAACTATTGGTACAGGGTCAAGTCCACCTTTGTGAAAAGGGTGGCATTTTGAAATTCTGATTATTGATAAATATATACCCTTGAGAGAGCCGTGTGTTTTTATGGCTTCCATCGAGTAAGTTGAGCAAGTTGGGTGGAATCTACAAGTATTAGGGAATAGAGGAGAAATGAACGATTTGTAGATTCTAATCAGTCCTATTAGTATGTGTTTCATTATTTTATCCTATTCTCATCATCGCTTTGTCGAACAAAGCATAAATTTCTGATTTGACATCGTCTAATCTAACTAATTTGTGATGAGAAGGTAATTTTACAGTTCTAATTAATACAAACTCTTCGAAAGTAAGTAGTTTCTCCTTTTCGTTTTGTGCTAAACTAATCAAGGATTCCTTGACTAGCCGTTTGGTTCTATTCCTGACTACTGCTTTTTTGGCGTGTCGCTTTGGTATAGAGATACCAAAGCAGACCGGTTCAATTTTGCGAGTATTAGGAACGAAAGATCCTAAGAAATTATCAGTCCTGACTATTATGCCTTTCGCCAACACTCTTTTGAAAGAGTCGTGCCCTTTGATAGGCACCATAAGTGGTGTCAGACTATTCATAGCATTTTGGCCGTGATAAAACTACCTCATGCAAACGGATATTAACCGCTTACAGAAAGTCTTTTTCTTCCTTTAGCTCTTCTTCTTTTGATAACGTTACGACCGTTTTTAGTAGCCATACGAGCTCTGAAGCCGTGCTTGTTCTTTCTTTTTCTATTACTTGGTTGGTAGGTTCTTTTCATTACTATACCTATGTTTTAAAATATTCTATTTTTATTCTTTTTAACGAACTACAAAGTTAAACAGATTTTCGGTAAATACCCAAAGGAAAATGTGGAAAATGTTTTTGGGGGGTCTTTTGTTCTATTTTTTAAGAATGTTAGCTTTTTTGATTCTTATAATGTTTTATAGTTTAAGGAATAACATTTTTTGGAATTTCTTATTTAATTATTTATTTTTAGGATTAATAGATTGATTTATTCAAATTTCAATTTGGGGAATTTTGAAAAAGCTTAGAGTATATATTGATACTTCTGTATTTGGTGGTGTCTTTGATGATGAATTTGAAGAACATACTTTACCACTTTTTGAAAAATTTAGTAAAGGTGATTTTACTATATTATTCTCAACAATAACAAGAAAAGAACTTGAAAATGCTCCCAGTAAAGTAAGGGAATTTGTAAGCCTTTTAAATTCTAGAAATATAGAGCCAATAAACGAAACTTTAGAAGCAGTATCACTTTCTACAGAATATCTGAAAGAGAATGTTGTTGGTAAAACAAGTTATTTGGACTGTTTACATATTGCACTTGCAACAATTAATAAAGCAGATTTGTTATTAAGTTGGAACTTTAAACATATAGTCAATATAAAACGTATATATGGATACAACTCGGTTAATATCAAGAATGGGTATCAACAGTTAGAAATTCGTTCACCAAGGGAATTTAATGATTATGAAAACTAAGAAGAAATTTGACGCAGTTAAATATATGCGTGAACAAAGAGAAGATTTAGGCAAAATACTTTCTGGTATGACCGATAAGGAAGTTGTAGAGTACTTTGCTAAAATTAGAAAGGAAAAAGTAATGAAACCTGAGAAGAATAAAGTCTAATTCTTCTTCTTTAGTCACATCACTCCTTGATAAATTGTTTGGTTACTACTTTATTACCAATCTCTAAACGAATGAAATAGATACTTGGAGGTAGGTCAGATATATTGTACTCTTTCTGATAATCAGCTGTATTCATAAGACCTTCTTCAATCAATCCTACTTCATTACCTAGTAAATCAACTATACTCAATCTAGTATATTCGAATCCATTCGAGTTCAGATTTATATTTAATCTGTTTGAAGCTGGATTGGGGGTGATATCTAATGTAATTTTATTTTCCTCTTGATCTTCAACTGAAGTAGTCCCTATATGGCTAGGAAATAGAATTAACCAGCTTCCAATATTGGTAACTAGTAATTCATTGTTATCAGAAAATGACGAGTTTTGAAAGCTTCCCTTTGTATATTCATGTATTAAAGTATTACTCTTTACATCAAAAATTTTTAGAAATGTAGTATGTTGATTAGTTACAACTAGTTTACTATCATCCTTACTGAGGTCAATATTTGTAGCTGGTACATAATTAGCTTCATCAAATATAATCTTGCTATAGAACCTGTGTTCTATTATATCATAGAAATTAATCTCCCCACCTCTATGATTCCAAGCTATTTTTGACCTATCATTCATTACCTGTATTTTGTTGAATCCACCATATTGCTCATTAGTATTAGTAAATGAATATACAGAGTCAACTAACATTTTTGTTTCTCTATTATAAAAATGTACATAGTAATGTTGTTCATTTTCTAAAGGATGTGGCTTCTGGAAAATGTCATTTGCATCATCTATAATTACATATATTAGTTCATCATTAATACCTGCATAACCATATTCATGAATCGTTTTTTTCCACTTGTAAGTTTTTCTTTTAAATGAATATTCAAAGTAGATGCTATCAACTAATTGTTTGTTATTTATATCCCAAAAATAGATTGTATTAGAATCCTGATCTAGCTTTGCCATAAACTCATTTTTAGATTTGGCTGTTTTTATTCTATCTATTCTAGTAGGCATTTTTTCAAACCCTTCTATTACCTCTCTCGTCTGCCAATTCAACAATTTGGGTGTACTGTCATGAGCGAATACTAAGAACTGTTCGTTAAAGTTGTAATCTCCTACAGTCTCTATAGGCACAGAAAATTCCTCCACTCCCTGCTGTACTTCCCAAAACTCTATAGAATTAGTCCATGCGATAACATACTTGTCATCAGGTGTAAAGTCAACGTCCTGAGCACCAGCACTCATTGTCCTATACCAAAGTGTATCTATTTCCGCTGCAGTCAATGAAGCAGTAGTTAATACTATAATTATAAAGAGTAATACTAGTTTTTTCATGGTCATTTTCTCAAATAGAAGTTTTCTTACCCTGAAAAGTAACTAATTATCTATAAAAAACAATGAATATTTCTTTAATCTAGGATATATTCGGGCAATAGATATCCCTTTATTAACAATAATTCATCGTCTGTTTGTGGCTTTTTTTAACACAATTTCACAAATGTGCATAATATTATGCTATTATTTATCCACATTATTAGGGGTTTACAGTTGTGGATAATATTTTAGCGTTGTAAGTAACTGTATGAATCTAAATGTTTTTTAATTAGTTTATGAATTCTAATTAAATATTTTAAATTTATTTGGCACTTACTTTGCAGAACAAACGATAGTCAAGTAAAATATCAGGATGATACGATGCTAGTAAAGGATTATCTATTTAGTAAAAAGCTTCCATTGTTGACAAAGGCCTTGGATTCCTATGCACTTAGACAGCAAACTACTGCTAAGAACATAGCTAACGCCGACACTCCGAACTATAGACCCGAGAGGGTGAGGTTCGAAGAGTTGTTTCACAATGAGCAAGTAGTACTCAAAGGTGTGGAGACCAAATCGGGTCATATTCCATTGGGTAAAGTGAATTCTGGTGTGCCAGTGGGGGAAAAGGAATACCGAGATATTCCTGAAGCTGAAGTTTTCTTCAGTGGAGAGAACCATGTCAATTTGGACAAGGAGATGGCAGAATCTGCGGAAAATCAAATAAGATTTAGATTAGTATCCAAGATGGTCAATAAGTACTTCTCTGGGATATCTAATTCAATTAAAGGAACTAATTCATAATAGAAGATTATGGCTGAGAATATATTTTCAAGTTTTAATATTAGCGGACAAGGCATGAGCGTTCAGCGATTGCGTCTATCCGCTGTGGCTAGAAACATAGCAAATGCTAATACTACCAAAGCTGATGACGGTATGCCGTACAAGCGCGAAGTAGTAGTAGTGCGTGATATAAAAGATAGTCCATTCGAAAAGAGCATGAATGCTACTTTACAATTGGACAAAACTAATGCTGGTCATTCGGGTTCAGCTATGAATAATGGTATGGAAGGTGACGACGATGTGCTAAGAGCAAGAACTGTGAAAGACAATTCGGCTCCTCGAATGGTGTTTGACCCTAATCATCCGGATGCAAATCCCGATGGTTACGTTCAGATGCCAGATGTAAATATTGTTACTGAAATGGTAGAGATGATTTCTGCACAGAGAGCTTTCCAAGCGAACGCTCAAGTAGTAGATGCAGCTAAGAATCTTGCCCGATATTCTTTGGAAATATAACACGGTAATTTATGAGATTAAATGCAACCGAAAGCCAGATAACAAGAATATATAATAACGACTCAGAAGGTATAGCCTCTAAGAGTAGGGTTAATCAGACCCAATCTCCGCAGAAACAAAAGCTAGCTGAGTTCAACGATAAGGTAAGTCAACCCGATACTATACTTTCGGACAATGAGAAGAATTTCTTTAAGAAAATGTTCCCTGAAAGTTCAGCATCGCTTGATAGACACGTAGTCTTCAACAGAAACGGTAGAGTTCAGAGCAAAGTATTTGCTCTTGGTACTATGTTAGACGCAAAAGTTTAGAAAAAGTATAAATAGTCAGGATGACTATTCATAAATTACACGGAAGTACATTATGTTACCTATAGAACCGGCAGCGGGGCGAATATCAGCATTAGTTGATTCGCAAAATCAATCCAATACTATCAAAGCTGGTAGTAAAAGCGACGTAAAATTTGCTGACACTCTTAGTGAGCTAGTTAGCGATGTCAATACACTCCAAATAGAATCAAAAGAAAAATCAAACGCATTTATCAAAGGTGAACCCGTTGATATACACGATGTTATGATTAGTGCCGAAAAGGCAAAAACAAGTTTCGAATTGCTCATGGAACTCCGTAACAAGGCAATCGAGCTGTACAAAGAAGTAAATAGAATGCAGGTCTAATCTAGATAGGGTAATAATATGGCTGATAATCAATTAGAAAAAAAGAAGAATAATAATAATGCTCTTGGTCAATTCCAACAGTTTTCATCTGGACTAAATTCAGGCCAGAAAGCTGGTATTATAGGTGCAATAGCAGTAGTCCTAGTTGTGATAGTTATGATCATTTCATCAGCTTCATCTGGTAATATGAAAACCCTATACAAAGGTTTGAGTGATACTGATGCTGCCGGTGTAGTGGAGTATCTGACTGAGAACGGCATAGATTATGAGATAAGCCCAACGGGTAATATTATAAAAGTAGAAGCAGATAAAGTAAACGAAGCTAGAATGGCTTTGGCTACTAAGGGGATACCTGGTGAAGGTGGAGTCGGATACGAGATATTCGACGAGACTAATTTGGGAATGTCCGAATTTGTTCAGAAAATCAACTATAGAAGAGCATTGGAAGGTGAGCTATCACGTACTATTAACTCATTCGATGAAGTAGAAAAATCGAGAGTGCATATAGTAATACCTGAAACAGCTCTTTTCACTAAAGATCAAAAGTCACCTACTGCTTCAGTAACTGTCCATCTTAATAATAGCCGAAGATTGCCACAAAGTAGTGTAATTGGTATCCAAAGTTTGGTAGCCAATAGTATAGAAGGAATGGAGTCAGACCACGTAAAAGTGACTGACCATAGAGGAAGATTACTATCCGAAGATATAGTAGATGTGAACTCAGCTGCTGGTGTTACCGAAGCTCAACACAATCAACAAAAAAGTGTAGAGTCATACCTCCAAGCAAAAGTAGAAGACCTGATGGCAGGTGCTTTGGGTGAGGGTAATGCGAAAGTAAAAGTAAACGCAGAATTAGACTTCACTAGAATAGAGAAAACATTAACTTCATTTGACCCAGAAAGCCAAGTGGCTAGAAGTGAACAATCAATTAATAATGAGAGTCAAACTACAGATTCTCTAAGTTTCCCTTATGTGAATATGGCGAAAAACTCAGGCAATAGTCTTACTAATTATGAAATATCAAACAGCGTAGAGCATATAATACAAGAAGTTGGCGCTATCAAAAAGCTATCAATAGCAGCTATGATAAATGGAACAACTTCGCTGATAGACAATAATGGTGTTAAGGAAGTTAAGTACAGCCCTCGCTCTGAGGAAGATATGCAGAAGTTTGAGGAAATAGTAAGAAACGCTGTAGGATACGACCCAACGAGAAATGACCAAATATCAGTTATCAATGTTCCATTCGAACATACATTGACAATAGACCAATTTGACCTAAATGAACCAGTAGAATGGTACGATGATCCTGCAAATAAGAAAATAATTCTTATATTAGTAGGATTAGCATTAGTAGGTATATTAATGTATTTGCTAGTCCGTTCTCCTTTCGTGAAAGAGAAAATGAAAGTAGCATTATCGTTACCGACTGATGCTTCTCTTAGCGAGAGTTTAGCAGGTGGCAAACAGTCACTAGATGAGTTAGATTTGGATGATGAGATGATGTTTATGCCATCTGATGTACCAGACCAAATGCTACTCAATGGTGAGAAACAAGCCAAGCTACAAGGGCGTAATTTGAAATTGGAGCTAGAAGAAGCAATGAATAGTATGGGTACAGATAGAGGTCAGAAT
>JAGXGG010000058.1 GCA_024636855.1 Ignavibacteriota bacterium
ACTAAATACAGTATATCATTATGCCCGTATTTTTGCAATAGAATCCGCTGAAATACGGGCTTTAGATTGAATGTTTTTTATTTAGTCACATTTTTTGCTGGAAGTTGACATTAACTGTTTTTATACATCTTTTCATAATAATTAGCATAGTCACCAGAAATGATATTCTCATTCCACTTAGTATTCTCAAGGTACCATTGAATTGTTTCTTTCATCCCTTGTTCAAATGTATACGTTGGTTCCCAGCCAAGCTCAGTAGTGATCTTGGTATTATCAATAGCATATCTTCTATCGTGGCCTGGTCTATCTTTCACATATTTAATTAGCCCTTCTGACTTACCAAGAGTACCAATAATAAGTTTTACAATTTCAATATTGGCTTTTTCATTGTTACCACCAATATTATAAACTTCTCCATCCTTGCCTTTATGAAGAACTGCATCAATCGCTGAGCAGTGATCAGAAACGTGTAGCCAATCTCTCACTTGCATTCCATCTCCATAAACTGGTAGGTCTTTTTCATTAAGACAATTGTTAATCATAAGTGGAATTAGTTTTTCAGGGAATTGATATGGCCCATAATTATTACTACATCTGGTGATGTTCACAGGCATTCCAAAAGTTTCATTGTATGCTCTGACAATCATATCTGCACTTGCCTTGGATGCAGAGTAAGGGCTGTTTGGCATAAGTGGCATTGTCTCAACAAACATACCTGTTAGGCCAAGTGCGCCATAGACTTCATCAGTTGAAACTTGAAGGAATTTCACTCCTGGCTTGTACTCTTTACTGTATTTGTCATTTGGATTCACTTTCCAATATTTCTTAGCTAGATCTAATAGAACTTGTGTCCCGATAATATTCGTTGTTAAGAATACTTCGGGTTCTTCGATGCTTCTATCAACATGAGATTCTGCCGCGAAATTTACAACGGATGCAATATTATTTTTCTTGAAAATTTCTTCAATCTTTTCTCTGTCTCTGATATCAACTTTGATGAACTCATAATTAGGATTGTTGTCGATACCTTTAAGATTCTCTAAGTTACCCGCATATGTAAGGGCATCAATATTGATGATCTTATATTCTGGATGTTTTTCCAGCATTAACTTGACAAAGTTGCTACCAATAAATCCGGCGCCGCCTGTTACTAAAATTGTTTTCAAAATTTCTTCACCTCTCATTTCTACTGCTTGGCAATACTTAAAATGTATTTACCATACTCAGTTTTCTCGTAATCTTGTCCTAATTTTATCAATTGCTCCTTCGTAATCCACTTATTATGATATGCAATTTCTTCTAGACATGATATGTAAAGACCAGTTCTTTTTTGAATTGTCTTTACAAAATCTGAAGCATCAGCAAGTCCATCATATGTTCCAGTATCTAGCCATGCAAATCCACGACCAAGTAATTCTACTTTTAATTTACCCTCATTTAAATATTCTCTGTTTAAATCCGTAATTTCAATCTCACCTCTACTTGAAGGTTTTAAATTCTTAGCTCTCTCTATAACAGAGTTATCATAATAATAAAGCCCAGGAATTGCGTAATGTGATTTTGGATTTTTGGGTTTTTCTTCTAGTGATAGCACATTATGTTCAATATCGAATTCTACAACACCAAATTCCTTTGGGTCATTAACATAGTAACCAAATATTACTGCGCCTTCATCAACTAAAGCTGCTGCATTCAATCGAGGACCAAAACCTTGGCCGTAAAATACGTTATCTCCTAAGATCAAACATACGCTATCTGTACCAATAAAGTCTTCACCAACAATAAATGCATCAGCTAAACCTCTTGGATGCTCTTGAATTTTATACTCAATTACCATCCCTAATTCTGAACCATCACCTAACAGATTCTTATAGAAATCAATATACTCTGGATTAGTAATAATAAGAACTTCTTTTATTTTAGATAACATTAAAACGCTAAGCGGGTAGTAAATCATTGGTTTATCATAAATAGGGATCAACTGTTTGCTTATACCTTTTGTAATTGGATACAACCTGGACCCACTTCCTCCTGCTAGAATTATTCCTTTCATATCTTAATTCTCCTTTTCACTTTTAAACATTCAGTGTCAATTTTAAATTCATAAACTCAATTGCATATTCTTGTGCGGCGGAGCCGCATCCCAGGTGGTTCAATTTAGTTCGGAATACTCATTAATTTATAACAACCTGATTTTTTTACATTCATCGAGTAAACAAAGTATACCAACTCATCAATTTATAATATTTAGACAATATTTTCTTGATATTATAAAGATAATTCCTCTAACCAGCTAAACCCGATATAATGACTTTATTCTCTCAACTTCTCGCAGCTAATATTTGTATTGATTTATTAGTTTTGATTATTTGTAATAGTTAATATATGTGTTGTATGACTGTATTTAAATCCAAGCTTCTCATTAACATGTATTGGTGCTTTATTTGTAGTTTGTGTATTAGTAATTAAGTATTCAGTTCCATTCTCTTTCAGATAGTAGCAGACCTCCGATAGAAGTTTCTCATACCAACCTCTACATGTATTAGAATCTACGGCAGCTAAAACAAGTTGTGAAATCTTAGCCCCAACATTGGACCAGTCATTCTTTAATAAGTTAACAGCAAATAATGCGTCTGGTTCAACCCCCTCTTCGTTAGGTACTATAACCATATCCGCGAGTCCATTTACTGATTCTTGGGCAAACTTACCCAAATATTTATCTGCTAATTCATCAGTGAAATTAATGTCTGCATGAAATCTATCAAACCTATTTCTCATAGAAGATGCTACTATTGATAGGTTTTCCAAATCATTATAATCTGCTTGTCTTATTGAAAATCTTTCATAATTGAAATTCTGGATATCTTTTAAGTAATGATGGACTCTTGATTCAACAAGTCTAAATCTATTAGAAGTTAATGACTGAAGAAGTTCAGTTGCTTCTGAAGGCAACTCCATAAAACAGTATGCTCTCTTATCTGTCTCTGTTAAAAACCAATCAACGAAAATTTTGTTGGCTTTTTCCAAAATTTTATAGTCATCATGATTATATAAAATTGCTAGAATTTTATACATTGGTCTTTGAAAAAATTCACAATCCCAACTAAGTTTTTTAATAATAAAGTAATGTTCAAACCCATTTACATTGTAGTTCTTTACATCAACTGAGTTGTTTTGAATTTCGTCTAAAAGATTAGTCTTTATAATATCAAATATATTATTCCTAGAGATACTTCTGATACCACAAAATTTCGAACTAAAAATAAAAAAATCTCTAGAATGCTCAAAATATTCGTTTGGAATTTTATTTTTACTCATATCAAAACCTCCCTTATTTTATTTGTTTAACAACTTTGGCTGGATTGCCACCAATGATTGAATTTGATGGATAATCACCTTTCAGTACAACACTACCCGCGGCAATTATTGAATTATCACCTACATTAACATTCTTAAGTATGATTACATTATTACCAATCCAAACATTATTCCCAATTTTTATTTCTCCTAGCTTGCCAATCTGGTTGCGTTCATGTGGTAGTGTTCCATGCGCCTCAAAATCCATCATTGTTACATTAGCTCCAATTCTACATCTAGAACCAATCTCAATCTTATTAGTAGATACAATAAAGTTGGAATTATTAAAAGCTACTTCATTATTAATAATGATTTTACTATCTGGATATCGTGCTTGAAATTCACTAACGTTTTTATGATAGTATCCTCCTAACTTATAACCTATAGATACTTTATCACTCAGAAGTATTGTACCTTTTCCAGATAAAACTGTATTTTGGTGGAACCTCACACTTTTGCTTATAATAATCTTTCTATTTAACACTTTGTATTTCAGTCTTATTCTATAATTTTTCAATTTATTATTGACTACTTGAATTGCAATATGAGGTTTCTTAATTCCTTTAAATATTTTTTCAAGAATTGTCATTTGCCCTCCTTGAATTTCTCTTTGTTTTTCAAATGCAATATTAAAATTTTTATTTCTTTTAGATATAACACTATGATAAATATTATTACTAATATTGAAGTAATTAAACTAAATAAGAACATATTATCAAGGTAGTATTTGTTTAATAGTAAGTAACCTATCACTAATAAATAAACAAAAATTATTTTCCTTCGAATAAACAGAAGACTTCTATGCTTAGCTAAAACAGATACTAATAAAACACTAATGACGTAACCTACCAATGTTGCTACAGCAGCTCCTTCTATTCCAATACGTCTAATTAGAATATAGTTCAGGATAACATTTACCACAGCACCAATTGCTAAAGTTAGTGAAGTGAAATAACTTTTCTTAATCACAATAAATTGACTTCCCACCACTTGGAATAGCATCAACAATAAAGGTGAAAGAAATAGGTATGGAGCAACTATGTATCCCTGAACATACACTCCATCAAACAACAACTCGAATATAATGGGAAATAGAGGATACGTCACTATAAAAGCAACTGCTGTTACCAACCCTAAGTATTCAAATAACTTCGAATTCATTGCGACCTGATCTATATCTTTCATCGTTGAATATTTAAAGTAAGAATATCCCCCAGCAAATCCTGCATAAATAAGCTGACTAATTTGGCCCATTTTTGATCCAATAGAATAAATGCCAAGCTCAAATGTACCCAACATATTAGTTATCATGATTTTATCCATAGAATTATAAATCCAATAAATCAAAAATGTTGGTAATAGTGGTAAACCGATTTTAAATAATTCCTTAGCAATACTCCAATCAAATGATCCTTTGATAAAAAAAGTTTTATTTCTAATCCAAAAGAATATTAACAATACAAAAGTTGCAATAATGCTAGAATAAATCAAACCAAAGTATGAAAATCCATAATAAATTAAAGCTAATGCTAAGATGTAAGTCACTATTGAAGATATTAGACCTGATACAACAAAAACTCTTCTTTGGTTTTGCATCCTTGTAGGTGCTTGTATAGGACTGATAAACGCACCTAAAAGAACTCCTATTCCAGCTAAAATCACAATATTACCATAGGAGCTGTTCCCAAAAAACAAAGTTGAAAAACTGCTATTAAATAACACTAATAGTGATGCAATTAATAGAGAAGACATCATAATAATTCTTTGTGTTGTTGTTGTCACATTATACTTGTATTGTAAATCATCCTTTTCAAAGTATTCTCTAAACATGGCATCCGAAAGCCCTAAAACTGCCAGTGGCGTTCCAAATCCAACTATGGTTGTATACATGCTATATACACCAAAGTCTGCTGCATTTGGTAACATTCTTGTTATAACAGGTAAAAGCAAAAAAGGTACTATTTTACTTAAGACATTTATAAAACCATATGCAAATATGTTTTCAATGAATAATTTTCTTCTGCTCATTAATTCAGCCTCAATATCTATTTATTACATTGATTACATACATGATTTCTTCCTCAGTCATTCCATCATATAACGGTAAACTAATTAATGTATTAGCATAATTTTCAGTTATAGGAAAATCATCCTTTTTATATCCTAAGTACCCATATGCTTTCGATAAATGAGGCGGAATAGGATAGTGTATCTGAGTACCAATGCCATTTGAAGTCAAATGCTCTTGAAATTTATCTCGGTTTTCTACTTTTACTACAAATAAATGCCAAATCGCATCAGCCATTTCCCTAATCTCGGGTAATATTATACTTTTGTTGTTTATCTTATTTAAATATGTTTCTGCCAATGAAATTCGTTCCTTTTTCAGTTCGTTATAATGCTCTAATTTGACATTTAGTACAGCTGCTTGTATTTCATCAAGTCGAGAATTTACTCCTAGAATATCATTTTGATATTTAACCTTACTGCCATAATTCCTAAGCATATGAATTTTTTCATAAATCTCATAGTTATTGGTTACTATGCAACCAGCATCACCAAAAGCGCCAAGATTCTTTGTCGGATAAAAACTAAAACAACCTATATCTCCCCATGTTCCTGTTGTTTTATCTTCAAATTTTGAGCCATGACTCTGTGCACAATCTTCAACTAAAAACAAATTATGTTGTGTTGCAATAGCTCTTATTTTCTTCATGTTTGCTGCTTGCCCATAGAGATGAACTACTAATATAGCTTTTGTTTTTTCTGTTATCGCAGCTTCAATCTTATCTGCATCAATATTGTAAAATTCATCAGGCTCTATAAAAACTGGTGTTGCTCCATTCTCAGTAATACTTAACACTGAAGCAATGTAAGTGTTTGCAGGAACTATAACTTCATCTCCAACACTAATATTAAGAGCTCTAAAAGCAAGAATTAATGCATCCAGGCCTGAATTTAATCCTATGCAATAGCCAGAACCAACAAACTCTTTAAAATGATTTTCGAATTTTTCAACTTCCTTTCCTAAAATATACCACCCTGATTCAAGTGTCTTAATGACTGCACGGTCAAACTCATTTTTGAATTTAAGATAACCTCTATCTAATTGATTAGGATTAATCTTCATTTGCAATCCCTCCAGTATTTTGATTAACTAATGACAAAAATTCATCATAATCTCTTACATATTCTTCAGAATCATATTTTTGGTTGGATAAAACTAACAGAACCGAATCTTTCGTAAAATCATACATATCTTTCCATACCATTTTAGGTATATAAACACCCATATGGGGTTCACTTAATTCAATTATTTCTGTATAATTTCCGTAATCAACTTTAACTTTAGATTTTCCACTAACATTTATTAATACAAATTCACTTTTTCTATTAGCATGTTGCCCTCTAATTACATCGTTATCCGAACCATAAATATAAAAAACTCTTTCAATCTCAAATGGTATGTCCTTGTTTCCTTCTACAACAACTAAATGACCACGCTCATCACCAAGTTGATTGAATTTTATTATTCTCGTTTTATTTTTAAATTTCATATATCTTAACCACCTACTTTAATATATATATTAAATTAACAGTAATCTTCAAAATCTCTAACAAAATATTATCCATCTTATTAATTATCAAGAACGTTTCCAGATTATTTTATTTCCCAACCAAGAGCCTGACACATCTAACGCATATTTTTTACAACTATCCCAATACTCTTGTAATTCGATATCAACATCAGTTTTAAAAGATTTTGAAATATTATTATCATGTTTCCTATAATATGCATAAGTATCTGTACAATAAATCACTTTTCCTTTCTCCGATAGCTTAATCCAGTTTAACCATTCTCCATAATTTTTATATGTTTCATCAAAACCACCCAAATCCATAAAAATTCGTTTATTCATAATGGCGCCTGTTGAAGATATAAAATTTTCTATTTTCAAGTATTTTAAAGGAGTTTTACTCTTCTTTTTTTGTTTTCTATCTTTTTTTGACCATCTTATAAAATTACTGTTTTTATCAATTATCTTTGAATTACAGTGTATAAAAGCAACATCATCTTTAAACCATCTAATCATGCTTTCTATATGCTTAGGAGGCAATTTATCATCTTGTCCTAAAAACAATATCACATCTCCCGTTGCTAAATGTACTGCTTTATTGGCAGTTTTGTTAATTCCTTTATTTGACTTGTTTGAATATATATATATATATTCCTCTGATAAATATCTATTTTTTATTAAGTCAATTGAATTATCTTTTGACATATCATCTACAACAATAATTTCATAATTGTTATAAGATTGGCTCAGACATGAATCTATTGTATCCGTTATAAACTCCTCGCCGTTATAAACTGGAATGATAATACTTACCTTATAACTATTATTTGGCATTTTCCCCACCTCATTTATTTACGAATCAACCCAAACAACCCTTTTCACGTAATCTGTATATGACAAAATTATTCTCAGTACCTTATCAGACACATTCGGCATACTATAATCTGTAACTAACCTTAACGTATTTTTTTCTTGTGTCTCTAATATCTCTAGCCCCTGAAGAATTCTATCTTTCTTAAGACCCACCATCATCACAGAAGCTTCTTCCATTGCTTCAGGTCGTTCATGGGCTTGTCTTATATTAAGTGCTCTAAATCCAAGAATTGATGACTCTTCACTGATTGTCCCGCTATCACTAAGAACAGCTTTTGCGTACTTTTGAAGTTTCACATAATCACTGAATCCGAGGGGATTCATGATCTTAACAAGAGGATTAAACTCAATATCTTTAGCTTCAATCATCTTTCTTGTTCTCGGATGCGTACTTACAATCAATGGCATCTTATATTTTTCTGCTATCGTATTTAAGCTCTCTACTAGATCCATAAAGTTTTGCTCAGAACTTATATTTTCTTCTCGATGAGCAGATATAACAAAGTACTTCTCTGCTTCGAGTTCTAATCTATCAAGTACATCTGATCTTTCAATGTCTTCTTTTCTTGAATTAAGAACCTCAAACATTGGACTACCAGTCTTAATTACTCTATCTGCAGGAAGTCCTTCTCTTAAAAGGTACTCTCTTGCAATATCACTGTAGGTTAGATTTACATCTGCTGTATGGTCCACGATCTTTCTGTTTGTCTCTTCAGGCACTCTCTGATCAAAGCATCTATTCCCGGCTTCCATATGGAAGGTTGGAATATGTCTTCTCTTTGCTGCAATTACACATAAACAGCTATTTGTATCTCCAAGTACCAGAAACGCATCAGGCTTTACTTCTTCAAGAATTGGATCAATCTTCACCAAAATATTTCCTATTGTTTCTACTGCTGTGCCAGTAGCAGCATTGAGGAAATAATCCGGTTTCTTTAGATTGAAGTCATTAAAGAAGACTTCATTTAATTCATAGTCATAATTCTGTCCTGTATGAACAAGAACATGATCAATTGCTTCAGACTCATTTAATTTATTTATAACAGCTGACAGTCTAATTATTTCTGGCCTAGTACCAACAACTGTCATGACTTTTAATCTCTTCATCAGTTATACCTCCAAATAATAAGTATCAGGTTTTTCAGGGTCAAATGGCTCATTGACCCACATTATCGTAACCATATCTCCATCTCCTAGATTTTCTATGTTGTGTGTATAACCCGTTGGTATATCAAGCACTTCCATTTTGTCACCACTTACGAAATACTCTAACACTTCATCTGAATCTATCTTCCTAAAACGAATAACACCCTTACCAC
>JAGXGG010000059.1 GCA_024636855.1 Ignavibacteriota bacterium
AATTCGTTCACTTAAGTTAATAAATGAAGTTACTCTTTGCCTTTTTTCCAAAATTCTTGCTCTTAATCTAATCAACCATTAAGGTTTTATACCAAAATAACTTGCTAATTGGTGTTGTGGAGATGTTTAAATTGTCGGAAAAATCACTAAAAATTATACCCAAAATGAAGCCCTGGTTCCCAACCAAAGTAGTTAGGCCATTTACTTTCTTCTAATTTAAAAGATTCTGGTGTATTAGTTTTTACAGGCCAATGAGTCAATCCAACTGATGGTTCTATAAAGAAACAGTTATTAAATAGTTTAACCTGGTAACCCAAACGGTAGGTAATAAATAATGTATATCCATTTGTAATCTTTGTTTTATCCTCATTTCTATATGTTTGAAAAGCATTCATTGCATGTACACCTGTATACAATCCCTTCCACCAAAAATGATTATATGCCAATCCAACAATATATTGGCGTACATATCCAGGAAAGTTGTATTGCGTTCGCTGTTCGTCAACTATTTCATTCCAAGGCATACCTAATGGCCAATTAAACTTGGATGTTTTAAATTCTAAGAAAACTACATCTTTAGGTGTTATTCTATATCCAAGATTTAATTGTACAAAATCAGGTGCATTTGGGTCATTAGGAATAAAATTTCCTAACAACAAGAATGTACTACCAACAAAATATTTTTTGTATGTACTGTCTGTTTCTGAATATTGGGATTGAACTTGTAGAGTACTTGCCAACAATAAAATCAAAGCGAACCCAAATATATTCTTTTGCATTTTCATTTTGCATTTCCTTTTTATAATTAATGTAAAAATAATACTGCAAAATTAAATAGTAGAGGTGCTTAAATTCGTTCACTTAAGTTAAGAAATTACCTTTAACTCTTATTGTTTTTAAAAATCCTTGCTCTAAGTCTGCTTAATGATTGAGGCTGAATACCTAAATAGCTTGCTAATTGGTGTTGTGGTACACGCTGAAGAAGGTCTGGTCTTTTTTGTAATAAGTTCAGGTATCGTTGTTCAGGGGGGGAAGTCTTAAACTCGTCAAAGTCTATTTGTTGTTTGGCTAACAATTCTTCTGACAACATTCTACACATTAGATCAAATTTGGGAAATTTTCTGTTAACTTCTATTCCCATTTCAGTATTTGAAACTATAAGTATAGAGTCTTCTATACAACTTATATAATATTCTGAAGGAGTTGTACTTATTGCACATTGAGGTGTTATACCTTCCATTTCTGTAAAGAAAGCGGTCGTTTTTTCTTCACCATTTATTATGTAATATTTCCGAATGCATCCTTTCAGAACAAAATAGTTATCCTGCGTTTTCTGCCCTTCTTGAAGTAGAATTGTACCTCTCATAACAGAGCGGAATATATCTAACGAAAGTATTGCATTCTTCTCATCATCTGTCAGAGAAATGTATTTTGATATAAAGTCAAATAGTATGTCTTGCATTGTTTTTTTCTATTGTCTTATTTTATTCTTGCTGCAAATTAACTAAATTCTCAAACATTTGATAGTTATTCCAATATCACAATCACTCCTACTACACTAGTCTATCTAATATACGTAAAACCTCACTATTTACACCTCCCATTATTCATATTGATTAGTTATACCCTAGCTTTCGCTTGAGTTTTTATTTTTCTAGTTGAATTTTTAATATCTAAGGTAGCTGCTTCTCCATTCTCCAAAGCAATGGCAACTGCCAATCATATTTTACTGCGAGTAATCTAAACAAAACTACAGAAACTAGACTAATAATTTCAATTGGAAAATAAGTAAATTCTACATTTCGCAATAGAAAAAAAAGTGCTCCACCAAATATACAAGCTGTTGCATATATTTCTTTCTCGAATATGAGAGGAATATTATTTAATAATATATCCCTTATTACACCGCCAAAACATGCTGTTATAGTTCCAAGTGCAATGCAAATAATAGGATGTAATTCAAGTGAAACTCCAGTTTGAATACCGACTACTGTGAAGAATCCGAGACCAATAGAATCAAATAATAACAATATTTTATGGTAGTTCTGTAATACTCTTGTAAATAGTAATGCAGCAGTTGTACTGAGTACTACGATAAACCCTGAACTCAGATCAAGCATCCATTTGACGGGGACTTCACCAATTAATACATCACGCAAAGTGCCACCACCCATTGCAGTCACAAATGCAATGATAAAAATACCGAATAAGTCTAGTCTTTTTTCCATAGCGGCGAATGCTCCTGCTATACTAAAAGCTACAGTACCAGAAATTTCAATGATCGTGAGTGATTCCATTTCTTATCATTTAGTTTATTTTAATTTTCTATTTCTTTTAGCCAATCAATTATTTCATTTTTCACCATCACTCCTTTAAAACCATGTCTATACACATAACTGCTGCTAATATAAGAAGACGAACGGGGTCATTTTGGGGTACAGATGGTGCTATCTCGAGCATATAGTTATCTGCACTTGTGAACAACTCTCGACCAATACCTGACCATTTCTTAGCAACATGAGCTAACTTAACATCACCTTGGCTGAAATCGAAATTCCAGCTAGTCCATTTCCCTTTGAGTGAACACACCACATTATCCGAGGTATCAAGCACATCAAACTTCCCTCCAATAGAGAAAAACTTCTGTTTAAAGCGACCGACTAATACATTATTCTCATCGAATACTTCCACATTAGACAAGAAAATCGAAATACCACGCTTAACGGTAACTACCTTACTTCCATCAGCCGTTTTTATCTCAATATCGAATGGAGTCGCTCGCTTATAGTCTGTAAATCTGAATATCTTGGTGAACATACCGAGCTTTTCTTCTCTGCAGGTCATCATCATCTGCTGAGTATTCGGGTCAAATATATCGTAGTTATTCGCTGATTTGAATATTCCTCTATGCTCTTTGACGAAGAATAAGTTTTTATTGAGTATTGGGTTCATTTGGTTTCCTGAGTTGAATTCTATTTCTTGAATCTTGTTTCTTTTGTTGGTTTAGTAAATTTTATTGGAGGAATTTCCATAGATGTTAAATTACCAGATGAATCCATAAATGAAAATTCGACTTCATAATTGTCATTGTTAAGCATATCTTCAGGTAATACACCTTGTCCAACTATTATTTTTTCGTCACTAAATAGGAAAGCACCTGAACACATACCGTGACCAACTCTTATTTTACCATCAAAAGGTTCTACGTAATATTTAGTTTTTTTACCTGTTTTTAGATTCTTGACTGTTGTTTTGATAATTATTTCAGACATATCTTCTGCAGGATTACTAAATACTACGTATTTAGAAGGACCACAACCAAAATGAATTAAAGTCTTTTCTATTTCTTTGGGTTCTTCTAAAAGCTTTGGATTAATAGTATCTAACGCATCAACTACTTTATAAGAAACAGGTTCAAATTTTTGCTTTAATCTATTGTATCTTATTAAGCTATCATATTCTGGTAAATTATCTATAACCATAGTGTATTCCAGCCCAAGTTCAAGTTCACTTTCGGGTTTCAATAATGCTTGAGTCAAATTAAATTGTCCAATACAAATTTCTGTGACTATAAGTTTTATTTCTTTATTCCCACTCTTTAGATAGATTTTATGCTTTTTATTTAGTTCTAAAATGATGCTTTGGCTTTCCGCATAACCATCAATTACAAAAATCGAATTCTTATTTATGATTTCTCCAGAGGGGAAAAATGAAAGTCCTTCTCCAGCACAGTCTGCATAAACATTAACTGTCCCTAAACATAAGATTAATAATGTTAGTAGTTTTTTCATTCAAAATTTGAAACTTGATTTCAATTTAGTTTTTACCCAATTTACATAATATTTGAGCATAATTCTAAACTATTTTGAGTTATAAAAAAAGCATAAATTAATTCTACTTCCGATTGCAAATGATTGAAGCTAAAATAGAAACAATCAATACCGAACCAATTATAACTAAGGAGAGAGTTGAATGAAAATGATAAAATGGCATTATCAGCATTTTAATTCCAATGAACGTTAATATAACGGCTAGACCGTAGTTGAGTTTGGAGAAAATATCCATTGAGTTTGCTAGTAAGAAATAAAGGGATCTTAGTCCTAAAATGGCAAAAATATTAGAAGTGTATAGAATAAAAGGATCATCTGGCGCTATAGCAAATATAGCAGGAATGCTATCTACAGCAAATATTAAATCCGTCAATTCTATTACAGTAATTGCAACAAAAAGAGGTGTTACCATTTTAATACCGTTTTGAACGGTAAAAAATTTATCTCCATCAAAATGGTCACTAACATTATAAAATTTATGTACTAGTTTGACTGCAAAATTGTTTGACAAATCTTTTTCTTCTTCCATATCATGACTACCCCATGATTTTATTCCAGCTAGAATTAAGAAGAATCCAAAAATGGTTAACACCAAATTAATCTGTCTAATGTCACCTTGTGAGTCTAAACCTAAGAATGGTGCGTTGACATAGGTCAGTTTTATTAATTCTACACCAGCAAATATGAATAATGCTCTAAATACTAAAGCACCAAGAACTCCCCAAAATAGAACTTTATGTTGATATTTTTTAGGTATGCGGAAAAATTTGAAAACCAGTACAAAAACAAAGAGGTTATCTACTGATAAAGCTTTTTCAATCCAGTAGGCAGCTTGAAACCGAGTAAAATTGTCTGTAGTTCCTTGAGGGTAATCTAATAAATAATAGATAACTCCACTAAAGACCATAGATAAGGAAATCCATACTATTGACCAAATAAGTGCTTCCTTATTTCTGACTTCGTGTGCTTTTTTATTAAAGACACCTAAATCGAGAAGTAGCATGAAAAAGATTATTACAACGAATCCCGCTAAAATTCCAGGGTGGTTAAAAAGATGATCCATTCTGTATTATTCTTAAACTTATAACTGATATTATCAGTAGGTTTTTGTTGATAAAAGTTAATATAAATATCTTAAAAGGAATTAAAATAATTTGATTTGATGAAATCTATAATTACAATTTCTTGTTAATTAAGCTTTTTTATTTGTAGCTCATTTGATTCACTTTTGTAATACAAATTACAATAATATCTATCTTTATTTCAAATTATTTTGAGTTTCAAAAAAGAGACTATCTAAGTTTTGAGTGGTCTGATAACTTTTTACATTATTAGTGTAAATATTTAAAATAGTTTCTCAATCTTCTTATCAACTATTCCGTAAGTAACAGATTCTTCAGCTGACATCCAGAAATCACGATTGAAATCAGCCATTATTTTATCAAAAGTTTGACCACAATTATCAGCTAATATCTGAGCACTAAGCTCTTTAGTTTTAATTATCTCACTCATTTTTATTTCCATATCTGCTGATTTACCTCTAGCCCCGCCACTCGGTTGGTGTATCATCACTCTAGCTAATGGCATGACAAATCTTCTACCTTTCTCACCAGCTGATAGCAATATAGAACCCATAGACGCTGCCAAACCAGTAGCAATAGTCGATACAGGGCTAGAAATCGCTTTCATAGTGTCATATATAGCGAATCCAGCAGTTACGTATCCACCAGGGCTGTTGATTATTAATTGAATCTCTTTACCCGGCTCTTCCATTTCTAAGTACATTAATCTATCAATTATGTGTTTAGCCGAATCATCATCGACTTCTCCCCATAAGAAAACTTTACGGTCAGCTAATATTTTACTATCTATTTGATCTTGAATTTTTTGTTTGTTACTCATTTTTCTAGTTTTTATGATTTTTAAAAATATAATTTACGAATTAACTCATTAAATACTGTCAAGTAATGTTTTTAGTGTTTTTTGTGGGGAAATATCATTCATCAATATTCATAGTATTTATATATTTCTTCAATTCTAAAGCCCTTGATTTTATTAACTCCAATCTATCCGAGGCGGAAACTAATAAATACATTGTCCCTTCCATAGACAAGTAAAGCTCATTGATAAAAAGGATTTCAGATTCTTTATAAACTAACCAATCTTGCTGAGATTTTTTGAAATAGTCCTTTTTATTATCATCTAGTTTAGAAATTAATTCTTTGTAATTTTTGTTTAATTCTAATTCCCAATTATGAGTTGCCTTATAAACACAATCCAACATTGTTTGAGTAGAGTAATTACTATCCAATTCCAAGCATATTTGCATTTCAACATCAATTGGATGAATTATTTCAGTAGAATCTTGCGAAATGACTGGCATATAAATTAAAAGAAGTAAGATTATTATTTTCATCATTCCTATAAAGGGTTTCCATATTATTTATTTCAAATATACAAAAAAAAAGACCATTCTCTCGAATGGCCTTCTTCAATTTCAATAATTTCTAGAATAATCTTAATATTCAAGCAATTCTTTAATTTTATCATATACCTTGGCTTCAGTAGGAAGTACATCCATTTCATAAACAGGGTGGTAAGGGATATGCGAATCTTTCGCAGTTAGTTTCTTAACTGGAGCATCCAAATACTCAAAGCATTGGTCAGAAATCTCTGATATTATATTACCAGAAACGCTCGTAGTCATAGTGTCTTCGTGTACTACTAATGCTCTATTAGTTTTCTTAACTGATTCGCAAACTGCTTCTACATCCCAAGGGACGATAGTCCTAAGGTCAATTATCTCAACAGTTTTGCCTGTTTCTTTTTCGATTCTCTTAACAGCGTTTACACTGTCTTTTACACCCATACCGTAAGTTATAATAGTAGCATCAGTTCCTTCTTTTACTATTCTCGCTTTACCGAATGGTAGTAAGTAGTTTTCATCTGGCTCTATAGTCTTTGCAAAAGGCAATCTGTACATACCTTTGTGCTCACAGAAGATAACTGGGTCTTGTAATCTACAAGCAGTTTTCAATAGACCTTTTGCATCTGCAGCATTCGAGGGATAAGCTATTAGCAATCCAGGAATGTGAGAGAAGATGGATTCGATATTCTGAGAGTGACATAGACCACCGTGTATATATCCACCCACAGCTACTCTAGTTACGACTGCAGCTGAGAAACCACCGTTAGAACGGAATCTCATAGCCGCTACTTCATTTTTGTATTGCATGAAAGCAGGCCAGATATAGTCACCGAATTGAATCTCAATTACTGGTTTCCATCCTTTGACAGCCATACCAACAGCAGTACCTACGATTGATGCTTCAGCTAGAGGAGAGTTGAATACTCTTTCAGTTCCAAAAGCATCACTAAGACCTCTAGTAGCAGTGAATACACCACCTTTACCATCTTCTACATCTTCACCATAGATTACCATCTTATCATTGATGGCCATTTCTTCGTGCAATGCATGGTTGATAGCATCTACTAGTACAGCTTCGTTCTTACCAGTTGGCTCACTAGTAGCATAAGGTAAGTCACGTGTGCTTTCATCAGCAAAGTTTTCTTTTATTGAGTCAGCTGGATCTGGGTCTTCTTGTTCTAATGCCCAATCAGCAGCATCTTGTAGTTCTTTCTTAACATCAGCCCACATTTTGTCAATTTCTTTTTGTGTAGCTATTTTATCTTTTATCAATCTAGCAGAAAGTATTTTGATACAATCTTTGTCGTTTGATTCTTTTTCCAAATCATCCATATCACGATATTTTCTTTGGTCATCTGAAGAAGAGTGAGACAGTAATCTAACTACATCTGCATGAATCAAAGCTGGACCTTTACCCGATCTCATCCATTCGATAGCTTCTTCAGCAGCTTTCACAGATTCATAATAATCTGTTCCATCTACTCTGATTTTCTTCAAATTCTCGTATTTACCAAATGCGTCAGAGATATCTCCACCCATTGTTTGGTCTTTCTTTCTTACAGAAATAGCGTATTTGTTATCTTGGATACAGAATAGAACAGGTAACTTAGCTCTATTCGCCCAGTTAACAGCTTCGTAAAATTCACCTTGTGAAGTTGTTCCTTCACCAGAAGCTACATATACGAATTGATCTCCACCTTCTTTCTTGATTGCAAGGGCTGTACCAGTAGCATTTAGGAACTGAGTACCAGTAGGTGATGATTGAGTAGGGAAATTTAATCTTGGATTACCAAAGTGACCCGGCATCTGACGACCGCCAGTTGCAGGACAATCTTTCTTAGCAAATGCAAGTAGGAAGTACTCATTCATAGTCATTCCTTTAGCATAAGTGATAGCCATATCACGATAATATGTCCAACCCCAATCATCTTCACGCATACGAAGACCAATTGCAGTTTGGATACATTCGTGACCACTAACACCGATGTGGAAGAATGATTTACCTTGCTTTACGAATCCTAAGTGGATATTATCAGTTGTTCTTGCAGTAATCATATTACGCAAGGCACCCATCAAGTGTGCTTTATCCATTTTCAAATTATTTGTAGATGCTACTTTTTTTGTAGTAGTCTTTTTAGCTGTCTTTGCTTTCGATTTAGTGCTTTTCGGTTTGACCGGAGCTTTTTTTGTGCTAGTTTTTTTAGCCGCCATGCTTTACTCACCAAATTTTAATTAATATTTTTCTTATTCTTGTTTTATACAATTTCACAATTTACGATTTTAACATCTCAATTAAAAAATCTTATTTGTTAATTTATGATTAAACTTTACGGCAACCAAAAAATTTACAACTTGCTAACTAACGCAAGTACTAATAATTCTATTGCATCGACATATCTTTTTTATGGACCTAAGGGTGTAGGAAAGGAAGCGGTCGCATTAAAATTTGCATCATTCGTCAATCAAATTGATGAATCTAAGTGGCTGAATTCTTCTAATATTACGTATCTTCATAAAACTCCTGCTAATAAGTCAACTAAAAAAGCTGAAAATTTCTACGATAATTTCTCAGATGATGTAGTTGATAGTATAAAATATGAACTTAATAAAAAGCAAGCAAATCCTTATTATAATATAGAAATAACAAATGCTTCTCAAATAAGAATAGACACTATTAGAATTCTTCGTAAAAAGTTATCTACATCGAGTCATGGTGGTCATAGATTTGTAATCGTTTCTGATGCCGATACGATGAATCCAGCAGCGGCAAACTCTTTTTTAAAAACTTTGGAAGAACCAAACCCAAATACTACTATTATACTTATAGTAGAGAACATTAACTCAATGCTTCCTACTTTACTATCAAGGGCACAGAAGTTGAAATTCGCACCTTTGACAAATGAAGAGCTGAATGAGTATTTGGCAGATAATTATCCAGAATTGACTGATGAGAAGAGAAGTATAATTACCTCATTTGCACAAGGATCTATTAGTAATGCAATTGATTTTATAGACCAAGATATAAATCAATTAGTTGAAGCAACTATAAACTTACTTAGGGCTTCATTGCAAAAATCTGGTTATCGTACATTATTATCTGAGAGAGTGGGGGAGGTAACTAAACTTAGAGATAAGAACTTGATAGTAACTGCTCTGAAACTATTGCAAAGGTGGTTACAAGATGCACTACACCTCAGTAATGGTGAAGATAAGCTAATAGTGAATATTAGCACTATTGATTCAATTAGGAAGTTCGCTAATTATTACGACAAAGCTAATTATTTCAAAGCGTTTGATTATATTGAACAGGCAATAGTCAAAGTAAATCGAAATGTAAGTTCCGACCTTTTGCTAATAGACTTATTCTTGAAATTGAGGAATGAATTCCTGAGGTCAAAGCTCTAGCCTTTACTATCTGGACTACCAGATTTCTTTACATAGTCAGTCTCGTAGAATCCTGTACCTTTAAGCATAACACCTATTCCAGTACCGATTTTTCTGCGTACTTTCTTAGGTTTGTTTGCATCGAAACCATTGACATCTTCTGGCCAAAACTCTAGAGCATTTGAGTTAATACCTTGGATGTATTCGAACTCTTCTCCAGTCTCGTCACATATATAAACATAAGTAGGCATATCAAAACAATTCAGATAATTAATAAAAATACAGTTACAATAATAAGTAAAATCTGTTTAAACAATATTAGTATTGTAAGAAACCGACTTTCTTATATACTTTAGATAACGTTTTAAAGGCAACTTTATTAGCTTGCTCATCACCCTTTTTTAATATATTCGTTAGTAATTCTTTGTCTTCTCTATAACGCTTGAACTCTTCTCTAATAGGGGCAATATATTCTGCAACCGCCTCGGCTACATCAGATTTGAACTTGCCATAACCTTCACCTTCGTATTCAGCTACTATTTCTTTCACACTTTTCCCCGTTGAAACTGAAAGCAATGTTATCAGGTTTTCAATTCCTTCTTTACCTTCTCCAGTAGTAACTTCACTTCCAGAATCAGTAACAGAACGCTTTATCTTACGAATGATAGTATCATTATCATCTGTTAGAAATATCACAGCATTCTGATTTGGGTCAGATTTTGACATTTTAGCTGTTGGTTCTTGCAAACTCATTATCCGTGCACCGATTTCCGGTATATATGGCTCGGGTATCACAAAAGTATCAGAATAGTGATGATTGAATCTCTGAGCAAGATTACGAGTAAGCTCCAAATGTTGCTTTTGGTCGTCTCCCACAGGCACTGCATCTGCTTGATAAAGCAATATGTCACAAGCCATAAGAATAGGATATGAGAAAAGACCAACATTCACATTTTCTGGTTTTTTCTTTGATTTGTCTTTGAATTGAGTCATACGCTCTGCTTCGCCCATACCCGTAAATGAACTCATAACCCAAGCCAATTGGGCATGAGCTGGAACGTGCGATTGTGTAAACATAACGGAAGTTTCTGGGTCAATACCACAAGCCAAGAACATAGCTGCAGTGTCCAAAGTCCACGAACGAAGATTAGCTGGCTCTTGCTTTTGGGTAATAGCATGCAAATCAGCAATCATAAAAAATGATTCAAATTCGCTTTGCATTTTATTCCAATTGGTGAGTGCTCCAGTCAGATGACCGATAGTCAGCACACCCGATGGCTGTATTCCGCTTAGTATTCTCTTTTTCTCAGACATATTCTTTCATGTTTTGGATTTCTAATAATCCGAAATTTAATCATTTTTGAATTATTAAACTTCCCAATTGGAAAAAGAATATTATTTCATTACTTTACAAAATGAAAAAACTCAACACATTATTGTTATTGATTCTACTTCTTTCATGCAATGAAAGTCCACAGCATATCGAAAAAAGTCCACCAGTTTCACTAAAAACTTCAATAGTAATACTCGGTACAATCCAAGATGCTGGCTCGCCACACATAGCTTGCACTAAGGATTGCTGCAAAGAACTGTTTGATAATCCTGATTATACTCGACAAGTTGTTTCATTTGGAGTATATGATGCTGCAACCAAGAAAAAATATATATTCGAAGCAACTCCTGACATGCCGAAGCAATTAAAATATCTAATGCAATATGGTGAAAAAAGTGAAAATGAAGTCCCAGATGGTGTATTTCTGACACATGCACATATAGGACATTATACAGGTCTGATGTACTTGGGAAAGGAAGCCATGAGCGCAGATAGAGTACCAGTATATGCTATGCCTAAAATGAAAGAATTCTTAGAGACTAATGGCCCTTGGAGTCAATTAGTTTCTGAGAGTAATATAAATATTAAACACTTGAAAGATGGTGAAACGATTAAGTTTTCAAATAAACTAAAAGTCACTCCTTTTCTTGTACCTCACAGAGATGAATATTCTGAAACGGTTGGCTATCATATACAAGGGCCGAATAAAAGCGCCTTGTTTATCCCAGACATAGACAAGTGGGAGAAATGGGATAAAAGTATAGTAGAGGAAATTAAGAAAGTTGATTATGCTTTCTTGGATGCTACTTTCTATGATGGAGTAGAGCTTAACAATAGAGACATTTCTCAAATTCCTCATCCATTTGTTATTGAAAGCATTGAAAAATTCAAAGATTTGAGCGAAGTTGAAAAGCGAAAAATTATTTTCATTCATTTCAACCATACTAATCCAATCCTTAATCCAAATAGTTCTGAAGCTAAAAATGTAATTGATAATGGTCTAAGAATAGCAAAATTCCAAGAAGTTTTTGAGTTGTAATTGACTCAATTTTAATCAAGTATTTTTAAGAATTCCACCACATTTAATTACGACTGTTGAAAAAAACATTTGTTTTAAAAATATTTCTTGCATTTTATTTTATTATTGCCCTACAAATTTTTTAATATTTATAATAGTGAGGGTTTTTATGAAAAAGTATATTGTATTACTAGTTTTCCTGTTTAGTGCTGTGAGTTCCTATGCAATTATCCCACCAAATCCTGATATGTGTTTGGATTGTGATAGTACTCCTTGGACAACTGGGACTTTAGTATTTACATATAACTACTTAGATAATGGTATTCCAGCTTCATGTGATATAACAGTTGGTTACGGATACCGATTTTGTAATGGAGCAGTAGATACCTATATAAATAGACTTTTTTTACCTCCAGGTTCTTGTTATACGTATGTCAGGAATCTACCTGGTTTTTATGAAAGATGTGAAAATGAATTGACAATAGAACTTTCTGTTCTACTCAATCTTCCTTCAACTAATGGCTCTTCTTATGCATTTAATCATTGGAGACCGGGTTCTTGTAATTACATTTGTTGGAAAATTGATAATGTACAGCAAATGATGGTAGGCGAAATTAGATCTTGTAGTCAAAATTACTACTGCTGTGTAGAGCAAATAATTGCAAATAAAGACGAAAATGGATTATTATTTACAGATTATCAACCAGCACAATATGAGGCATGCGATGACTATCCAGACAACCATTTTGATTGCGATTATGCGAGTGATTGTATTATCGAGTGTCGTTAGTTTCTTATTATTGATTTTTAGTCCAATAAGTTTATATAGTCAAAATAAGATTTTCGATTTTGAGACAGTCAGCTATTTGTATAACCCATTTAAGTCAATAATAATGGGTAATGATATGGTCAGTATAAACTCAAAATCAATTATTATACCAGGTGAAAAACAGTTTAATTACTTTATAGTTCATTACAATTTAGAAGATGGTACAATTCAAGAATCTAGAGCTATTGAGTTAGGACTAGTTAGCGAGCCCTATTTTGTTAAGTCAATGTATAAACACAATGAAGACATTGTAATAGTTTCAAAAAGATTAGAGAAAATTCCTAATCAAGTTACTCTTACAAAATTATCAAATGATGGAGTCAAGGTTTATTTTGAGAAAGAAAATACATATAATGAGAACATTTTAATAGATAAGTATAGACCACTAATAAATGATACTTTTTATAAAATTGACCCAACAAGTGTTTTCGGTGATGTTAATTATCAAACTCAAAAGTTATACAAAATTAAAATTGATGGTGATAGTTTAGATAAACAATTAGTATTTACTCTAAATACAGAATCACAATACACAATTGATTATATAATTTATGATAACGCTAACTATTTTACGGTGCTTAACATCTATAATAGTGTTTTATTTGAACAAGGAATTGTTGATACACTAAATAAATTTGAGATTTATAGGATTAATAAATTAGACCTAACTGTTGATACTTTAGTAATAGATAAAGAATTCACTTATTTCTTTCCAAAGACTTTTGAGATAAATGATAAATTCTATTTCGCTGTAAGTAAGCAAGACAGTTCTATTAAAAATAATTATCTACTCGACAATAAGATAACTATTTTTGGATATGATATTGAAACAAATGAAATAGAAAAAGTAACAGAACTAGAATTTAAAAATAAATTCGAACTTAATGATATTCATTATGATAAATTTAGTAGTCATTTATATTTTTATGGAAGTTCTTTTAAAGACAATAAAATATCAATAGATGGTACATTTTCAGATTATTGGATAGCTGAAGTTGACAATGAATTTAATTTAAAAAATGAATTGAAATGGAATTGGACAACCGAAGAAAGACTTAGAGAAAGCGTTTATACTTTGAACTCAGATTCTGAAGGACTAATTATATCAATTGGTGAGACAGATATGTTTAATTCTAGTAACTCTAAATATTATTTTTTCAAAATGAGTAAGGATTTGAAAATAGATGTAAATCAACCAACTTCTATTTTTAATTTCTCTCTATATCCTAACCCTACAAGTAATTTTATTAATATTAAAACTTTGGGGTTACCCTATAACTTAGAGTTATATGATTATTCAGGTAGAAAAGTAATTGAGAAAATAGGAATATTCGAAATAGATTATAATTTAGATGTAAGTGAATTCCCACAAGGGCTTTATACTTTGAAAGTCGATAATAAAGGTATAATTCAATCAAAGAACTTAATAATCAAAAAATAAAACAAAAGGAGCTTCGGCTCCTTTTGATCATTTTTAATATCCACCTACATCACCGAGCTTGCATCTACGTTTATGTTTATTCGCAAATCGCCGTGTCCACCAAGTTTAGTATAAAACTCAACGCAACCCCACACATATTTGCGCATTACTTTACCAGTTAGGTCTAGCAGTTTGCTGTTTTTTATAACTATTATCTTTCTGTATTTCTTGCGTACTTTCTTGATTACTGGGTCAGTCGGCGGTAGTACATCTAGCTCTCTTTTATCAGTGGGGAAAGTCTTATACAGTTCCATCGCTTGTCTTTCTAACTGTGCATAGTCAGAGGATATCATCTCGATTACCACTAATCTAGAAAATGGGGGATAGCTCAGGTCTTCTCTGTGTTGCAACTCCTCACCGAGGAAATCCAAGTTCAGCATCTGCTTGATTGATTTGATTGCGTAGTTATCCGGTACAGTTGTTTGCAGTATTACTTTACTCTCGGAGTTCTTGCTTCTACCTGCTCTACCTGCTACCTGATTTATTAGTTGGTACGTCTTTTCTGCTGCTCTTATATCACTCATAAACAAATCCACATCGGCATTCAATATACCTACTAGTCCAATAGTAGAGAAATCCAATCCTTTGGCTATCATCTGCGTACCGACTAGTATATCTATACCACCATCGGTGAATTTCTGTAGTATTTGCCGTTGCTTATTCTTGTTTGTCACCGTATCCGAATCATATCGCACTACGGTTACTTTATCACCCAAAATCTCATTTATCTCATCTTCCACTTGTTGAGTGCCAAGACCAATTTTTATAACATCATCAGCTCCGCACCCTTTGCAATGCTCAGAATACTCTTCTCTCTGACCGCAATAGTGGCATATCATTACGTTGCTATGGCTGTGGTAAGTCATTGCTATATCGCAATCATCACACAATGGTATATGGGCGCAGCTCTGACATTGAACAAAACTAGAATGCCCACGCCTATTTTGGAAGAGCATGATTTTTCTACCTTCTTCGAGCGTAGATTTTATTTGTTCTATTAGCCCGTAAGAGAACGAGCCGTGCATACCACCCGACTTTCGAGCATTAAGCAAGTCAACTAATTCAATTGCAGGTAGCTTGTGAGAATCAGCTCTTTCTGTCATCTGGAAATAACCGTACTTTCCTTGTTTCGCATTATAGTAAGTCTCAAGTGAAGGTGTTGCCGAGCCAAATATCACTGGGCAATCTAAAATATGCCCTCTTACTGTTGCCAAATCACGAGCATTGTATCTAGGGGCGGGGGAATCTTGCTTGTAACTTTGGTCGTGTTCCTCATCTACTATTATTAATCCAATGTTCTTCATAGGGGAGAATATAGTCGAGCGAGGTCCAATTACTATGTCGTATTCACCGTTGGCTATTTGTTGCCATAGTTCGTAGCGTTCATTCTTATTCAGCTTACTATGTATAGTACACACTCGTCCAGGGAATGAGAGCTTGAACCTGTCAGTTAGCTGAGGTGTTAGCGATATTTCTGGCAGGAGCATAACAACTTGCTTACCACTACTTATTACATCTCTGATTAAGTGCATATATATCAGAGTTTTTCCACTTCCTGTTATGCCGTGAATTAATATGTTTTTCTTTCCTGTCTCTAATTCCTCTCTAATATCTACAAGTACTTGTTTCTGAAAATCAGCCAGTTTTAATCCGAGCTCTACTTTCGAGCTTAGCTCTGACAATTCTTCCGTTACTCTACTAACTTCTATCTCAACTTTTTCTATTAATCCTTTCTTTTCCAATGCAGTAATAGCCGCAGCTGATATATTATAATCGTTGATAAGAGCTTGTTGTAATATAGGTTCTTGAGTTTCTACGTATTGATTGCAAATAGAATCAAATGCTTCCATCTGCTTTGCTGATCGAGAAAAGTACTCTTTCCCTATTCGGTGTATATACTTGTCGTCTATTCCATCTGCTTTAGTTGGTCGAACAGCTACCATCATTTTCGGCTTATGTTCTTCTTTCATCTCATAGCTTATATCTATGAATCCCGCATCTCGGAACTCTAAGTATTGCTTGTAGCTATAAGTAAAACCAAACTTATTTTTCAAAGTACTAAGCGCAATATATTCATCTGAGTCTGTCAATAAATTGATTAGTTCTTCTCTTTTTTTAGAACTCTGCTTAAACTTTGTTAGTTCATATTCGTTATATACGTCAGACAGTTTGACGAAAACTTCTTCTTGTGGGAAAGTCTTAGGTGGGAAAGCAGCCATGAATACTTCACCAAGCGAGCATAAGTAATAGTCAGCTGTCCATTTGCATAATTTCAAGAAACCTATATCGGCAATCGGTTCTTTGTCAACTACATCTGATATTTCCTTCAATTTAATGTCTGGTATATCTTTAGTTACATTGACTACTAACCCAGTTATTATCTTGTTGGAGAAATTAACGATTACACGCTTTCCTATCATATCCGAGCCGAAACGCTCTGGTATGAGATAAGAGTATATTTGGTTTACACGTAATGGTACAGATACTTCTGCTACTAATGGCATAATCGAATTTTTGTAATTGTATTAGGTTTCAAATGTAATATAATCTAATTAGAATAAAGAGTGGAATATATGAAAAAACAATACGTAAACTTATTTGTAAGTCTATTAATGCTTTTGACTATTAATAGTGAAAGTACAGCCCAAAATGATATAGCTAGTTCTCGTCAAAACGCTATAACTAGAGCAATTGAGAAAGCTAGTCCAGCCATTGTTGGAATAAACGTTACTGAAGTAAGGCAAGTACTATATCGCAATCCTTATGGTGGTACTCTTTTCGAAAGATTTTTTGGTAAGCAGAGAGACAGAGTTCGTGAATACGAAGTAAAAGGACTTGGTTCTGGGTTTATTATCTCACCTGATGGATATATTCTAACTAATAACCACGTAGCTGGTAATGCAAAGAAAGTAGTAATAACAACCACTGATGGCAAGAGATACGATGCCGAGATAATTGGATCTGATCCAGCAACAGATATTGCTCTACTTAAGATAAAATCAGATGATAAGTTACCTTATTTGCAATTCGCAAATTCTGATGATTTGATAATTGGGGAATGGGCAATAGCACTAGGTAATCCTTTTGGACTATTCGATATAAATGCAAAACCGACTGTAACAGTTGGAGTTATTTCGAACAAAGGTGTGAACTTCCTAGAAGAGCAAGATAAGAGATTAACAGTTTACAAAGATATGATACAGACAGATGCTGCTATTAGTTCTGGTAACTCTGGTGGCCCTCTTGTTAATGCTGAAGGTAAAGCTATAGGAATGAATACTATGATATTCTCGACTGCTCAGTCGCAATCGGGATCAGGTAGTATAGGCATTGGGTTCTCTATCCCTATTAATCGAGTTAGTCAGATAATTGAATTGATTAAATCTAAAAAAATAATCAATCGAAATGTATTCTTAGGTTTAGAAATACAAGAAATCGATGAAAGAGTGATTTCGTATCTCAATTTACCTGACATAAGAGGAGTTGTTATTTACTCTACTCAAAATAATGGACCTGCCAACAGAGCTGGTTTAGAACCCGGAGATGTTATACTATCTATAAATGGTAGAAAGGTTCTGAGAGAAGATGATTTCTATATAGAAGTATATGATAGTATGGTGGGTGAAAACATGGAATTTCAAATACTACGTGGTGATAAAGAAAAAACTATTAAATTGCAGTTAGAAGAACCCCAACAAAACAGAAGATATAGGTAGTGGAAGATTCCAAATCAATTTTATCAGCACAAGGACTAATCAAAATCTATGGCAAACGAACAGTAGTCAGAGGGATAGATGTAGAAGTGAAGCAAGGCGAAATAGTCGGTTTGCTAGGACCTAATGGAGCTGGTAAGACTACTACTTTCTATATGATAGTTGGTATGGTTCGCCCTAATAAAGGGATAGTAAGAATTGATGATAAGAAAATAACCCGTAAGGCTATGTACCAACGTGCTAGAATGGGTATAAGCTATCTTCCACAAGAACCATCAATATTCCGTAAACTATCAGTTGAAGATAATATAAAAGCTGTATTACAGCTTCAAAAAGGACTCAACCGAAAACAAATAAAAGAAAAATTAGAACAGCTATTAGAAGATTTCAAAATAGCACGTGTTCGTAAGAGTAAAGGATATATGCTTTCAGGAGGTGAGAGACGCCGCTGCGAGATAGCACGTACACTTGCTTCCGACCCCAAATTTATTCTATTAGACGAGCCGTTTGCTGGTATAGACCCTATTTCAGTTGAAGATATTATGGATATTATCTTTGCTTTGAAAAATAGAGGAATTGGAATTCTCATCACTGACCATAATGTCCACGAGACTCTATCTATAACCGATAGGGCTTACATTCTAATAGACGGCAGTCTGTTCACAAGCGGTAAATCCGAAGATGTAGCCGCAAATCCCGATGTCCGCAAATTTTATCTTGGTGAGAATTTCCGCCTAGAAAGATACGTTCCGAAAGACCTATAATCAACTAGAGAACTTGTCCTCTTGTCCCTGTTTTGTTACTAATCCATTTCTCTCTAACTCGAGTTGTAACATTTATATACGATTGTTGAAAAAAATAATTTGTTTTAAAAATATTTCTTGCATTTTATTTTATTTTAAATTAGACGCAAATGAAATTAATCAATATTTGTAAAGCATTTTATTAAATGTATTACACATGAATCCATCAACAAAGCACCACTCAACAGGAGGCAAAACGTGGTGAACCAAATATAAAAGCTATAATAAAAAAAGTCAGAAAAAACGAAAGTCGTTTTCCCTGACCTGTAGTTGTCAAACTAATTCTAGCCGAACACATTTGACTGCTACAAATATAAGAATAATTAATCATTAATTAATATTTGGAGTAAAGAAAATGAAGAATTATACAAACATATTGGTTGCTCTTGGAGTAACATTATTCCTGCTTACAGTAGGAATGAAAAGTGAGGCAGAGGCACAATGTCCCATAGGATTCACACCTAGAACTATAAATATGAATGTTGGGGGGTGTATATATGAGGTCGATATTTGTGTGAAATGCTCACCATTAGGTTTAGGTGCTTCAGAAGTTCATATTTCAGGAGGGGCTAGACTTGTACCACCATGTATACCAACTCTTCCTTATAGTGCTGTTGTCGATTATATAAATTCACAAATAAAAAATCCATCTTATATGTTTGATGTGCTTTGTCCATTTAGTCCACAAGCGCCTCCATGTGATGGCCCTAATCCACCAATAATAGTAAAATATAGATCTTATCTTTGTTGGAAAGCTGAGGTGATTTATTACCATAATGATTACACACTTTACTTTTCTCCTTGTGGCGATGATTATTGTGAAGAAACATATTTATATTGCGTAGATGGAAATGGAGCATATCAAAAAACGTTAATTAATACAGACCCTCCAGGTATTGTGACTCCATCTTGTACGGTTGAAGGATATCAAATAAATTTCCCTGAACCCTCAGTTAATACATTAGGTAACACTACACCTTGTTACATTTATCATTCCGAATGCAATAAATAGAATGGATACAATCAAGGTTGATTTATTATAGTCAACCTTTTTTTTAAATACAATATTAACATCGAAATCATGAAAAAAATATTATTTCTTATTCTCGTTTATGTTCTGTCGTACCAACTCCAATCTCAAGTTTGGGAACAAATCTCTACACCTTATGACTATATCTACGTAAGTTTGATTACAAGTATGAATGATGACATATATGTAAATAGATTTGACCCAGAATCAGAGAAAACACATAACTATAAGTATCATAACAATGAATGGGTGAGAGCAGAAGATGATACTCTTTACGATTATTTTGGTATAACTTATAAGATTGAACAAAATGATAATAAAATTATGATAAGCTGTAGAGAAGGAATTTTTAAATCGACTGACAGTGGAGATAATTGGCTTAGGGTTAAAGACGAAATTTATCTTGGAACAAAGGTAAGAGATTTAGAAATATCAAAGAATAATTATTTTGCTACAAATACCTCGAAAGGGGAGTTATTTAAATTAAATACAGATTTGAATGAGTGGGAACTAGTTATAGATGAGAGGAAAGATACAACTTTAGATATGTATGTCCAGGGAGTTGAATCAAACAGTACGCATGTTTTCGCATTTCAACAGAGAATTAATCATCCAATTGTAGTTACTGATACACTTGAAGGTGGTTTATATATTTCTAATGATGAAGGAAAAACTTGGGAAAAAACTTTAATCGATACTTCACTTCATTCTATATATACAAACGATG